>JAXDJL010000001.1:0-3953 GCA_034665685.1 Actinomycetota bacterium
TCTCACCTCGTGTCGCGCAGATCATCACGACGCGATGACCGTCGGCGACCGCTTGAGCCATCGCCCCCGCGGTCGCGATCGCCTCGTCGTCGGGATGCGCATGAAAGACCACGAGAGTGCCCATCAGACCGGAAGCACGCCGTGCTTGCGCCACGGACGCTCCACCTTCTTGGTGGCGGCCTGTTCCAGGGCCCTGCCGATCGAGATGCGGGTGTCGGCGGGATCGATCAGGTCGTCCACGAAGCTCCACCCCGCCGCCACGTATGGCGATATCTGATCGCGGATGACGGACACCATGTTGTTGCGCGCCTCGACCTGCTCATCCTCCGGCATCGCCTCGATCTGTTTGCGGAAGATGATGTTGACGGCACCCTCGGGGCCCATGACCGATATCTCGGCCGTCGGCCACGCGAGGATGACGTCGGGCTCGAACGCTCGGCCGTTCATCACGTAGTAGCCGGCTCCGTACCCCTTGCGCAGGACGACGGTTACCTTCGGCACGGTTGCTTCCGACACGGCAAACAACATCTTTGAGCCGTGCCTGATGATCCCCTGCTTCTCGACCGCGCTCCCCACCAGGAACCCAGGGCAGTCCATGAGGAAGACCAAGGGGATCCCGAACGCGTCGCACAGCCATACGAAGCGTGCAGCCTTGTCGGCGCTGTTGACGTCGAGTGCGCCGCCTAGGAATTTGGGCTGGTTCGCGACGATCCCTACCGGCCGTCCCCCCACGCGCGCGAATCCCGTCACGATGCTTCTGGCCCACTCCGGTTTCATGGGAAAGAAGTCGCCATCGTCCACGATGGCTGCGATCACCTTGTGGATGTCGTAGGCCTGTCGTGGGTTGGCCGGCACGATCTCGTACAGCTCTTCCGCGCGACGTTCGATGGGATCCGTCGCTTCCTTGATCGGTGGCGGAACGAGATTGCTGGACGGGAAGAACGAGAGGTACTTGCGCACCGCGTCGATGCACGCCTGATCGTCGGGGACCTCGAGGTCCCCCACCCCCGAGATCTTGCAGTGGACCTTCGATCCACCCATCTCCTCGGCCGTCACGTCCTCGCCGACCGCCGCCTTAACCAGGTGGGGTCCCGCAAGAGCCATGCTCGAAGTGCCCTTGACCATCGGCACGAAATCGGCGAGACCTGGGATGTAAGCGGTCCCCGCGGCGCCCGGACCCATCATGGCGGCGACCTGGGGGACGACCCCGCTCATGATCACCTGCTCGCGGAACAGATCCCCGGTGCGCGCGAACATGGATCCGGTGGCCTCTTGGATGCGCGCGCCGGCGGAGTCGATAAGCCACACGATAGGCATCCGTTCCCGGAGCGCCATCTCCCGGATGCGAGTGGTCTTCAGCTCGGTGACCATCCCCATCGATCCCGCCATCACCGTGAAGTCGTAAGCAACGACGGCAACCTTGCGCCCTTCGATCTCTCCCACGCCCGTGATCACCCCGTCGGCCGGGGTGTACTTGCCCTGCATCTGCGGTGACTGGGACTGGTGGTGTGCAAGCGAACCGAACTCCGTAAAGGTTCCCTCGTCGAAGAGGAGATCGATCCGTTCCCTCGCGGTGAGCTTGTTCGAATCATGCTGCCGCTGGATCCGCTCCGGCCCCCCCATCCCGTAAACCTTGTCCTTCTTCTCGCGCAAGGTCTCGGCGATCGAGCGCAGATCGGGACCGTCGTACGAGTAGGTGATCGCGGCGCGCTCCGGCGCCGGGGCTTCTGGTTGGACCTTCTGGTCGGACACGAAGCTCACCATCCTTGGAGCCCTTCGCCGGCGCCGCGCGCCGATGTCTACCCGGGCTTCGCTGTGGAGAGGTTAAAGCGTCAGGGCGGCGGACCCTAGCGTCAGCGGCCTTTCCATTCGGGGGGCCTCTTCTCCAGCCACGCCGTGACGCCCTCTACCGTGTCTTCCGACTCGAGACACACGGTCAGCATCCCCGCGAGGTACTCGATCGAGTCGCCGAATGACATGTCCTCGGCGCGGTAGAAGCTGCGCTTCCCCAGAGCAGCGATGAGCGGACTGCTCTTGGCGACGGTGGCCGTCACCTCGGACACCGCGGCGTCGAGCTCGGCGGCAGGGACGACCCGGTTCACGAAGCCCCAACGCTCGCCCTCCGCTGCCTCGATCCGTCGTCCCGACAACATGAGATCCAGGGCGACCTTTCGAGGCAGGTCTCGCTGGATGACCGCCGTGATCATGAACGGCCATAAGCCGATGTTGATCTCGGGTGTTCCCATCTGGGCATGATCGGCCGCCACGACGAGGTCGCAGGCAAGCATCAATCCGAATCCGCCGGCCAGCGCGTGGCCGTTGACTCGGGCGACGATCGGCAAGGGAGAGCGTCGCATCGCATCGAAGAGGTCGCCCACCTCCTGGCGGACGAAATGCTGCTTGGTGCGTGACTCCTCGGTCATGCCTCCCAGGTCGCCGCCGGCACAGAACGCTTTGTCGCCAGCCCCGGTGAGCACGACCGAGCGCACGGCCTCATCGTTCTCTGCTGTATCCAGCGCGTCGGCTATGCCTCGGACGACGGATGGATTGATGGCGTTGCGGCGATCGGGCCGGTTGATGGTGACGACGGCCGCATCACCGCTTCGTTCGTATAGAACTTCCTCTTGCGACTCGATCACCCTCGGCCTGAGCGAAGGATCTCGAGCACCGCACGTGCGTCGTCATCGGGCACGGGCTCTGACGAACGAGGCGGACCTGACCGAGGTGGGCCGGCCGATCTGATCGCAGGTTCGAGCGTGCGACGGAGGTTCTCTTCAACGCGCTCCAGGGCTGCCTCCGCCGCGCGGAGTTTGATGCGAAGGTCCGACTCGCGCTCCGACGAGGCCTCGAGCTCCGCCCGCAGCGACTCGGCGCCCGTACGAAGTTGGCCCGTCTCCGACGCGAACGCCTCGACCTGCGCGGTACGGAGTGCATCGTCGCGCGCGAGTTCGAGAAGCCTGTCGATGACGGCTTTGCCGATGTCTTCGTAGTCAAGACGAACCGAGCGTTTGGCGGCGCGACTCGGGAGCGATGCCTCGGCATCGGACAGGCTGATCGGTTCTTTCGACTTGAGGTCGATGATCGTGTCGCGGCCGCGACGGCCGCGCTGCCTGATCTCGATGCGACCGAGGCTCTCGAGAAGTTTCACGGCCTCCGCGCTGCGGACCGAGTTGAGTCCCGCGTCCGTCGCAACGGAGCGAAGCTTTCCTTGAAACACGCCATCGGGCGATGCCTGATCCAAAGCATTCAGTAACTTGGTCGCCAATTCGTGCAGGTTCGTACGCGCCATTGTCAGGGGGTCCTAGCTGGGCTCGCGGGTTTTCCGAACTTCAGAACGCATTCACTCTAACGCCGAGCGTCGCAGAAGCAAACCGAGCAGACCCGTAACGGGCCCGACTCAGGAAGACTCGAGAAGGTTCTTGATGCGCTCTTTGAGCTCCCCGGGGCAGGGATGCGCGCCTTTGAGCCGCGTCAGGAGGTGCGTGATCTCGGCGTCGAGACCGACCCGCTCGTAGCAGGGGGCGCAGTCCTGGAGGTGCTGCTCGATCACGACCCGCTCTTCGACCGTCAGCACTTCTCCGTCGATGAAGAGGTAAGCCTGGGCGATTGCTTGTCTACATTCGTCCTTCATTTTCCCCGTCTCATCCCTACGGCGGTCATCCCCCCGCCGGCGCGTCTTTCCGCTGCTTGCCATCGAAGGTCGCGTCGCCTTTCACGATCCCGCGTTCCTTCGCTATGTCCCACAACCTCTTCTGTAGCGCCTTTCTTCCCCGATGGAGCCGGGACATGACGGTCCCCAGGGGGACCCCCATGATCTCGGCCATCTCAGCGTAGGAGAAATCCTCTACGTCCGACAAGAGGACTGCGAGACGAAATTGCTCGGGGAGGTCCTCGATCGCCTGAAGGATGTCCCCGTCGACCAGGCGGTCCAGCACCAGCGTCTCGGGCGTGAC
>JAXDJL010000002.1:0-4164 GCA_034665685.1 Actinomycetota bacterium
GTGCAGCAGAGAGTTGGCTCGCGTCTAGGCGAGTCTGCTGCATAAGATCCGAGCGCCTCAGCCAGCCAGCATTTTCCTGCAGGCTTGCCCCGCGCTCCAGACATCGGAGGACACGCCCCGCGTTGCCGGCCGGGACGCTCCGTCCGCTGCTGCCCATCCTCGGAAGGCAACGCGCGAAGTGCGCACGGTGATACTCGAGGAGCGCAATCGCGGCATCGACGGTGGACTCGCTCAGATCCCGCGCTGGCTCTTCAGCATTCTTCAGGGCGTGGAGAATGAGCGCGATGCGGGCGAGGTGGCTGGGAGCCTTCGATGCCCATCCCGCGGCCAGACCGGTGGTGAGGCCCTGAGCGGCGGCGTTGTCGTCGAAGAACCGTTGAAAGGCCGCCCGTGCACGCGCCGAAAACCGAACGATGTCCGGGGGATGCGTGGATTCCCAACGTGCGTGAATTGCCTCGAATAGGATCCTGACGGCCTCAACGCTTGCGGGGTCGTCGGCGCGGTCGGACCATTTCTGCGGGAGCGCCGTCGGCCAAGCGAGCAGGAAGCGGTCGGCGAAGCCGTCGTCGACGGTGCCGCCACGAAGGTCGGAGAGTCGGTCCGGCTGGACGCCGCCCACTACGCAGACGACGGGCGCGGGGACGTAGACGGGAGGACTCGTCTTGCGGTCGATCTTGAGGGGCGTTCCGCTCCACAGCGACAGCCAGCTTTGCCGATCGCCACCCTGTCGGTACTGGTCGAAGGCCGCCGCCCAGCCGGCGATCTCGTCTCGGATCATGACGAGGCCCTTGGCCCGCCCGAGCACGTCGGCGACAGCTTCGAGGGTCGCGTCGGTCGTGTAGATCGAGGTCAACCGGGGAAGTACGGCCCGCCCGCCGTCCCGAGGTCGTTCCTGTTCGGCCCGTTGGCGCTCACCTTCGTACGCGCTGTAGAGCGCGGACTGGATCGCATCGAGCGGTGCTTGGGCGTACTTCATCCCCGGGGTCTTGCCACATCCGGGCGGCCCGACGATCGCGGTCCAGAGAATCGGACGCTCGACCCACCCGCCCTTGAGTTCGAGTGCGAGCCGGTTGCCTATGGCGGCACCTGCAAACCCAAGGAGGGGCAGAGCGATGTACTCCGGCGGAATGCCGCGCGCCTCCGCTCCCTGCTCGACGAAGCGCCGAATGGCGTCAGGCAGAACGTGGATGGGGTACGGAACCGGTTCGGTCGATCCGGCCGGTTCACCGTGATCGCAAGCGTCGATCTCCCCGAGCGCCTCTGCGGCGAGTCCCAAGCACCGACCCGCTTCAGCGGCGTGACCATTCAGCGAAGCGACGAAGCGAGATCGCTGGTCGGCATCCGTAGGCTCAAAGCTCCCGACGATGGGTGCGCCTGCGATCGGGCGCAGCACGACGAGCGGTGCACTGGCGTGGTCGCGGATGACGTCGACGGTTGCGCCGTCGGGCAAGAACAGGCGGGAGCCTCCGGTGCGGGCGTAGGCAACCGGCTCAACCAACGTACACCACCCCTCTCTCCGGCGAAGCCGAAGGGCGCGACGTAACGGCAGGCAGTGGCTCGGGCGCCTCGATTCCGAACTCCTCGGCCAGGGAGCGGACCGCGTCGCGGAACGACGGCATGCGGCCGAAGGACTGCACAGCACCGATCGCGTCCGTCGACCACCCGCACCGCCGGCACCACGCCCGGCCCTCCGGCCCCGCCCAAACCCTGAGCCTGTCGGTGCCTTCTCGGCAGATCGGACACGGACCGCACCACTCCGCGCGGCCCCGTCGTCCGTTACGGCCGGCTGGGCGTAGCTCCAGGCCAAGAACGCGGAGGAGGTCCGGGAGATCGATCCGTCGCCGAATCTCGGCGGCAAGGTGGCGCCAATCGGCGAACTGCTTGTCGGAGGGCGAAGCTACGTCGCGCCCCGCTTGATGCAGACACCGACGGCGAGCCAGCTCGTCCCGGATCGCGCAGAGGCGTTCGGAGTCGCGATCGCGGAATTCATCCGCGTTCTCGTACGCATCGTCATCGGCCACTGCTGCCCGCAGAGCGTCTGCGAACGAAAGCAGCGCATCTGAGGAATAGTCCCGCGCGCAAGCTCGCGCCTCGCGATAAAGCCGGTCATCCCGATCGACGGACCGGGAAAGGGGAGATACACTCACGTCTGTCACACTCCATCGCACGCCTCGGGATTGATCGCCTGCCAGCGACCCGAGGCGTTGCGTTTAAACTCGACCTTTACGGTCCGGACGAGGATGGGGAACATGCCAGGTGCTGGAGGAAGCCGTGGGCGGTTGAGGCGCGGTTATGGCAATCTCGACCAACACGGCCAGCAATCGAGCGAGGGAACGGTGCGGCGGGCTAGGCGGCGCGGCCATCCGGCCCCCCTTCCACCGGGGCGAGATCATCCGGCGTTGCCCCGCCCGGCGGGTCAACGTTCCCCACAAGAAGCTGCTCAATCGCATCGGCCGGAATGAGCAGCTTCCGGCCGATGCGGATGACCGGGACGGGCAGGCTCCCCGTCCGCGCGAGTTCGTACGCGGTCTTGGGGTGTATGCCAGCAGCTGCGGCAAATTCCTGGATGGTGCGGGTTCGCCGGCGTTCCGGCGCGATGGGATCGGACATGGCTTCCTCCGTCGTGTCCGTCGCCGACCGTTGGCGACGACTGAAGGGAGCCTACGACCGTCCTGCTCTCGGAAAAAGTAAGGCTAGGGACCGAGCTAGTCTGGCTATACTATTTCGCGTCGACGCATCGGGACCTTCACCGTCCTGGCGGTGGGTCTCTTTCGCCCGGCGGGCCTTCCCGCACGGTGGGGCTCCCGAAGTTGGATGTCCACGCGGTGTGCGCATTCGAGGATTGCCTGCCTCACCGCCGGTACCGTGACGCCCGCGCCGGTGGCGATTTTTTCGTACGACAATCTCCGGACTTGGTAGAGAGCCAGCCACTCAAAGTGTTTCGTCCCGCCCTTGAGCAAGGGTGTGGGAACGTCCCCACGCTCCAGCGCGGCCATCTCTATCTCGATGAGCTGACGGTCCAAATGCTCCGAAATCTCTTCGAGAATCCTCTCGCGCGCTGATGACCGTGTCTCCGTCCAGGGATCCCACACGCACGAAATGGACGCGAGATCAATCCGGGCGGCACTGGGGCCTCGCACGGGTCCTGCGGGTGCGGGTTCTCCTGCCAGGTACTTTCGGTTACGTTCGACCAGCTCGTCCAGTGAGGGCTGCCAGTGGGGAGAGAATGGTGCAGAAGCACGACGAGGACGAAGGCGAAGTCGCGCGCGGAAGTCACCCTTTCCAGGTGCGATGTAGTACGGGGAAGGACCGGGATAGAAAACGTCGGCGCACTCGCCCCCCCTCGGCACAGCATAAAAACGGTCTCCATAAGGAAGTCCGACTTGGCGGGCAGAGTCCCATTGGCGCAAGGTGTAAAGCATCGACAGTCCCAGCCAAATGCCGCCCACCGAGAGATTCCACCGAACCAGCCATGCCATGAACGCGTCGCGATACGCGTGGAGGTCCTCGGCCCAGAGCCCGAAGACATCGTCGCGAAGCGTTGCGACGGCTTCCGGTGCTACGGCAGCAATCGCCGACAAGAAGAGTTCCCGCGCAATCTCTCGTGGGATTTCCAAGTCAGGGTCGACCAACTCGCCGTACCCTAGCCGGATGGGAGCCGCGGGATCCGCCGGGTCGAAGGGGTCATTCGGTCCGTTGGGAGTGTGCTGCCCGTGTATTGCTCTTCTCGAGTCGCCATGGCTACACATCGGCATCCTTCCCACTTCTCCCACTCGATTCCGGGCCGCTCGAACACCGCGCCGTCGGACGAAGAAACGCGCGTGTCGACTCGCCAGAGAAGTCGCATGCGACTACGAGATACCATGGACTCTTGCTGCTCAAGTCAGCATGGCTCACGGTGTCCCTTCGCCCGGAGTCAAGTCGCTGGCGGCGATGGTACTGCAGCCCGGCACCACAAGTCGGCGCATGGTCCCGGTTGGCTCCCGGAGAAGGCGGTCACGCCGCCCCCGTGCTGACTAACGACCTCCGGGAGTGCCGCACGAGTCGCAATATCTCGCGTCGAGCGGCACACGACAGGGGGGAGAGGGGCAAAAGAACACACTTTGGGCTGTACCACTCCGGTGTCACGGTTCCGCACGGTCGGTCGGTACCTCTCGTAATGAT
>JAXDJL010000003.1:0-3110 GCA_034665685.1 Actinomycetota bacterium
GGCGTCTCCCGTTGAAGCCCCGAACCGTGGCACAGGAGATGTCTCGTGGTGACCCTTCCACTGGGCAGGTCGGGAAGGATCTCGGCGACGGGGCGATCGAGGTCGTGGCCTCGTTCCACGAGAAGCATGATCGCCGTTGCCGTGAACAGCTTCGTTATCGACGCGACCCTGTAAAGGGTGTCGGGCTCAGCGCGCACCGACCCGTTGCGGTCCGCGGTGCCGAACGCCTCGGCCCAGACCGGCTCCCCCGGACGTTCGATCGCAACCGACAGGCTCGGGAGCTCGGATTCTTGCTGAACCGTTTGGGCGCTTGCGTTCCACGAGTCGCCCTGCACCGTCACGAGACCGCCGCCTTCACGTCGTCGACACTACGTGAGATTACGGATGACGACCCCGTAGACGCGCCCCCTCAAGCTACTTACAGTGAGCCTCCCATGACACGAAACGGAGGATCGGCGCATTGAGTGCGGCAAGGACGCCTCCGGGGCTTTTCGACTCGGCACGACTGCACGCCACCTCCACGGTCGTCGACGCGCACCACGACCTCTTGATGCTGGTTGCCTTCGAGCACGCCAAGGGCAACACCGACACGTTCGGACAGAGATGGATCCCGGAGCTCAGAGAGGGGGGTGTCGACGTCCAGGTGCTCCCGGTGTTCGTCGGAGAGGAGGCTCCGGAGGCCGTGCTTCGGAAGGCTGTGCAGATGATCGACGCACTCCATGTCGAGGTCGATCAACATCCCGGCGAAGTGAAGCTGTGCCTTACCCGATCCGATCTGGACGAAGCACTTGCGGACGGCCGCATCGCGCTGCTGCTGGCCCTCGAGGGGGCCGAGCCGATGCGCGGCGATCTCCATGTCCTGCGCACCTTCCACCGCCTCGGTCTGCGGATGATGTCGATGACATGGAATAACCGCACCCTTCTCGCGGACGGCAATGAAGAGAGCGCAAGCGGGAGCAAGCTCACCCGGTTGGGAGTTGCTGCGCTGGCCGAGATGGAGCGGTTGGGGATCATGCTCGACGTCTCGCATCTATCGGATCACGGATTCTGGCACGTCTGCGAGATCGCGACGCGCACGTTCATCGCCAGCCACTCGAACTGCAGGGCACTGTTCGATCACCCGCGCAATCTGACCGACGCTCAACTCCGCGCCGTCGCCGGGCAGGGCGGAGTCGTCGGGATCAACCTGCACCCACTGCTCCTAAGGGAAAAGGACGCCGATGTCGTTGATTGCCTCGACCATCTGGAGCACGCGTTGGCGGTCGCCGGCGAGGACCACGTTGGGCTCGGACCAGATTTCTGCGCGGAGCTGGATGAGTTAGGACCCATCTTCGACCCACCCGCGGCGCGCGGGATCAAGGGCCTCGAACGCGCGCCGGACCTGCCCGCGTTCACGGAGGCAATGCTCGACCGAGGCATCTCCGAGGACGTGGCGAAGAAGGTGCTGGGTCAGAACTTCCTGAGGGTGCTGAGGGAGGGTCTTCCCGACTAGCTCTTCAGAAGCTTCCGGAAGGCGGCCTCGTCGAGGATGGCTATGCCAAGGCCAACGGCCTTCTCGTGCTTCGAACCGGGATTCTCGCCCAGCACCACGAAGTCGGTCTTCTTGGACACACTCGATGCCACCTTGCCTCCCCGCTCCTCGATGGCCTTCGTGGCCTCCCCGCGGGAGAAGCCCTCGAGCGATCCGGTGAGCACGAAGGTCTGCCGTTGGAGGGGGCCGCTCGTGTCCTTGGGCTCCTCGATGGGGTCGACGCCCGCCGCCTTCAACCGGTCCAGGACCTCGAGGTTCGCGTCCTGTTCGAAGAACTCCCTTATCGAGCGAGCGATGACGGGCCCGACTTGATCAAACTCGAGAAGCTCCTCCTCCGTCATCGAACGAAGGCGGTCCATCGATCCGACCTGTGCAGCGAGCTCGTGCGACGCGGTTCCGCCCACGTGGCGGATGCCGAGTCCGGAGATGAGGTTGCCGAGCGGTCTCTTCTTCGAGCCCTCGATGCTGGTCACGAGATTGCCGATCGAGATGTCACCCCAACCCTCGAGACCCTCGAGCCACGCCGGGTCCAGGTAATAGATGTCCGCGACGTTGCGGAGCCACCCCTTCTCGACGAACAGGATGATGGTCTTGTAGCCGAGGCCCTCGATGTCCATCGCGCCCCGGCCTGCGAAGTGGAACAGTTTCTCGATCCGTTGCGCGGGACACTCGATATTGACGCAGTGAGCCACCGCTTCGCCTTCCGCGCGCACGAGCTTCTCGCCACACGAAGGACACTTCTTCGGCATGACGAACTTCTTCTCCTTGCCCGTCCGGACGGACACCACAGGCCCCACGACCTCGGGGATCACGTCGCCGGCGCGCCGCACGATGACGGTGTCGCCCTCGCGCAGGTCCTTACGCCGCACCTCGTCTTCGTTGTGAAGCGTCGCCGTGCCTATCGTGACTCCGCCGACGAAGACCGGTTCCAGTGAAGCGAACGGCGTTGCGGCCCCCGTCCTTCCCACCGAGACGAAGATCTTGTTGAGCTTCGTCGTTCGCTCCTCAGGCGGGAACTTGTAAGCGATCGCCCAGCGCGGCGCCTTGGAGGTCCAACCGGCTTCCTCCTGCTGAGCGATCGGATCGACCTTGATCACCGATCCATCGATCTCGTAGGGCACGTCGTGCCGGTGCTCTTGCCAATAGGTGCAGAACTCGTACACCTCCGCCATGGTCGGCAACTGCTTGTTCTCCGGGTTCGTTCGAAGGCCTAGTCCACGCAGCATCTCCAATGCTTCCCAATGAGACTTCAACCGCACGCCTTCGATGTATCCGATCCCGTGACAGACGAGCGAGAGCTTCCGCCGAGCGGTGACGCTCGGATCCTTCTGCCTCAGAGAGCCGGCCGCCGCGTTGCGCGGGTTGGCGAAGGGGCGATGCTCGCCCTCGAGGAGCGAGTCGTTGAGCTTCTCGAAGTCGGCGATCTGCATGTAGACCTCGCCGCGCGCCTCCAGCACCTTCGGCCAGTCGCCACGCAGTTTGAGCGGCACCGCAGGGATCGTCCGCAGGTTCGCGGTGATGTCCTCGCCCGTCCGTCCGTCTCCGCGCGTCGCCCCACGCACCAGGACGCCATCCTCGT
>JAXDJL010000004.1:0-8453 GCA_034665685.1 Actinomycetota bacterium
GGCCCCCTCAAGCTGCCGTCGAGACCCACCGACATCCCCACTCTCCAAGCAGCCGCCGCAGTGGGACAGGGCCGTCTCCTCGGACGGTACGCGGAAGCGCTGCGCGCCCACGGGGCGATGGTCGCCCAGGTCCTTCTGACGCAACACGACTTCGTCCACCGACGCCAGTATCTGAATGCTCGCAACACGATCGAACGACTCCTTGCCTTGGGTGTTATCCCGATCGTCAACGAGAACGACACCGTCGCCACCGACGAGATCCGCTTCGGCGACAACGATCGACTGGCCGCATTGGTAGCGAACCTCGTTCACGCCCGTCTGCTGGTCCTCTTAACGGACGCCGACGGCGTCCATGCCGCAGACCCGCGGCGTGATCCCAGCTCGCCGGTGCTCGACGAGGTCGAACGGATCACTCCCGAGCTCGAGCAGGCCGCCGGGGGACGGGGGTCGGACCTCGCGACGGGGGGCATGGCCTCCAAGATCGCCGCCGCGTGGGTCGCAACCTTCTCTGGGGTCGGTGTGATCGTGGCGAACGCATCCGAACCCAACGTCATCGACCGGGTCGCGGAAGGGGAGCGCGTGGGAACGTACTTCCACCCACGACCCCAGCGGGCCTCGGCTCGCCGCTTGTGGATCGCGTTCGCCCAGCCGCCCGTCGGCACGATCTTCGTCGACGAAGGTGCGCGCCGCGCGCTGGTGGAACAGAAACGCAGCCTTCTCCCGGCCGGCGTAACCGGAGTCGAAGGGAAGTTCGAGGCGGGTGACACGGTCGACGTAGCGATGGACGGTGCAAGCGTCTTCGCGCGAGGCTCGGTGCGCTATTCGGCCGGCGAGCTATCGGAGGCGAAAGGTCAGTCCACGGGCGGCTTCCAGGGACGTGAGGTCATCCACCGCGACCACATGCTCATCCTGGATCAAGATTGACTCCGTAGGACGCGTCAGAGAACGCCGGTCTCCACGACGACGTCCCCTTCCTCGAAGCGTGAGGGCCGCAATGGGTGGAGGTCGAAGGTGGAACACCGTCCGTCGACCACGAGCTCAGCAACGGCCCTCCCGGCCGCGGGGGAATGCATGAGCCCGTGCCCCCCGAAGCCCGCGCACTGGATGAAGCCGGGGACCGAGGGGGCCGCTCCGACGATCGCGTGTCCATCCGGCGTCTCTGGATAGAGACCCGCCCAGCAGTGTTTCGGATGTATCGGTTTCCCTTCCAACTCGGGAAAGCGGTTCCCGATCCGTGCCGCGACCGCGGCTAGGAAGCCGGAGTCGAGCGTGTCGTCCCAGCCGGGCAGATCGGTGGGATCGGAGTAGGCGATGAGGTAACCGTCCGGCCCTTCCCGGCGCACCAGCACGCCGGTGTCGAGGTCAACGCACATCGGCATCGCGGCGGGCATGTTCGCAGCTTCGGGATCGTGCAGGTAAGCGAGATTCCTTCGCACCGGCGCGACCGGTACGTCGACCTGGAGGAGTGCCGCCACGGCCCCGGCGTGCGCTCCGGCCGCGTTGACCACCCAAGGAGCCGAATGGATGTCACCGTCGACCGTCAGATCGAATCCGTGCTGCGTCCTCTCGATAGAAGCGACCGCGCTGCCGGTTCGTATCTCTACCGACAACCGTCTGGCCTCCTGCTCCATCGTTGCCACCAAGCCGTGCGGATCGAGGTAGCCATCGCGCGCGTGGAACGTTCCCCCGATGAGCTGTTTCCCGCGCACGAGGGGCACACGGCGGACGATCTCTTCGGGAGGCAGCCACTCCGTCGCTACGCCGAGCGAGCGCTGCAATTCCGCAGCTGCGTTCAGGCCATCGGCACGCGCTGGGTCGGCCGTAAACAGGAGATACCCGTTCTGCTGGAAGGACAGCTCCGCGCGATAGGTACGTCGCAGGTCCTCGATCTCTCCGATCGAGTAGAGCGAGAAATAGATGTTCGTTGCCGTGGTGAATTGAGCGCGGATCCCGCCGTTCGCTCGCGTCGACGACCCGCTGCCGAGGACCGTTTCCTTCTCGAACAGGGTGACGCGTTCGACGCCCGCCCGACGAAGCTCGCGGGCAACGGAGAGGCCGATGACCCCTCCGCCGATGACCGCGACATCACTGCTATCTCCCATGCCCCAAACGCCATCGTACCGACGCCGGCCTCATAGAACCGGTGGAGGGGCCAACCCCCGCCCCTTACGGGACGAGGGTGACCGGGATCGACACGACGTTCTGGGGTGAACCGTCTTCGGCCGAGTAGGTAAGGACCTCGAGCCGGCCCTCTTGCTCGAAGTTCACCCTGAACTTCACGCTCTCCGAGAAGTCCCCCCAGCAGCCGGTGCCGCAAGTTGCCGTCGTGAACGTTTCTCTAAGCTTGTTCCCGTTCTCATCGAAGAGCCTGATGCCGACGTTCGCTTCGTAGACGTTCGCGAAACCGGTCACGGTGACGGGGCTCGAGATCGTTTCTCCCGGCTTCGGGGACTCGACGACGATGTACGGCGCGACGTCCTGGAAGTCTCGCCGCGTGAGTGGCTCGGAGACGATCACGCCTTCCCCGCCGATCGCATCGACCTGCTCGCCCTCGATCGTGATCCGCACCGCTTCGACGCCCTCGAACTGAGTGCCGGTGTACACGACCTGCGCGACCCTCATCTGCATCGACAGGCTTCCGCCGCCGGACTCGAACTCCGAGCTGAGGTCGACGTAAAGGACATCCCCCTCGCGCGATACCCCGAGCAACTCGGTCGCTTCTGGGATGGCCGTCGTCGCACCCACCTCTTGGTCTGGTCCCGTCGGGCCGCCGACCAGAATGTTCAACCAATAGGCAGCCTCTTCCGATTCCGGTCCATCCGTGGACACGTCGTTGGGGAATTCCCCGCCCATCTCGGTCGTTCCCCACGAGAGTCGCTCGTTCTGCACGAACCACAGCTCATGCTCGGCCGGCGGCACGGTGACGGTGTTGTTCGGCTGAGCGGTGTCGTCGGGCTCCGGCGATCCATTATTCGAAGCGGCAGGCGGGAGCGGCGAGGGGCTCGGATCGTTAGACATCAAGGCGACTGCCGAGAACGCTCCTACGGCGATCAGCGCGGCAGCACCCACAACAGCCGCTGCCCGGCGCATGTACAAGGGCCGGTGTGCGCGGTGGACGAAGTCGTTCCACTCGTCCTCGGTCGCGTTCGACTCGCCGCGTGCTGCATCCATCATCTGCTTCAGCCTGTCTTCAGTGTTCATGTCGCTCCTTCGTGCTGTCGTCGAGCATCGGTCGCAGTTTCTCCAGCCCTCTCCGGAGGTCCGACTTCACCGTGTTGAGGGGCCGATCCAGCACGTGAGCGATCTCTGCTTCGCTCATGTCGTCGTAGAAGCGCAAGATGATCACCGCGCGCCGGATCGGCGAAAGAACCGAGAGTGCAGTCGCAACGCTGAGGGTTTCCGCTACTCCGCCTGCGTGATCCACGATGTCGCGCGGCGGCGTGGGAGCCTTCCTCAGCTCCAGCATCCGCCTGCGGTACGCGTTGCGGCAGAGGTTGACGAGGGCGCGCTTCGCGTAGGGAGTGGGGTCGTCGTTCCGGATGCGGGGCCAGGCCGTGTAGGTCTTGAGGAGAGCGTCTTGCGTGAGATCCGCCGCCCGCTCCGCGTTCCCCGTCAGCATCGTGGCCAGACGCCTCAGGCGAGGAGCCTCCTGCATGTAGAAGTCCCTGAATTCTGCGTCTCGGTCTCTTGTTCTCATCTCACCCCCTATGACAACGCACCGGAACGAAAAGTTGCGAATATCCGAGGATCCGGCCGACGGAAGGGGTGAAAAGGGGGTCCCAGACGCCCATCTTCGCTAGTACCGTTAGGCCATGGATCAACCCGTTCGGGACATCTGCGAGAGAGCCGCCGCCGCGGCTCGCGAGGTGGCGCTGCTCAGCACCGCCACGAAAGACGCCGCCCTTCGCTCGATGGCCGACGCCCTCGAGGATCGCGGGGACTTCCTCGCCGAAGCGAACGGCACGGATGTCGAGCGCGCCCGGGCGGAGGGTTCGACGCTGATCGACCGGTTGATGCTCACTCCATCACGCATCTCCTCGATGGCCGACGGCCTTCGAGCCGTTGCCTCGCAACCCGATCCTGTGGGCGAGATCGTCGAGGGTTGGAAGCGACCCAACGGGCTCTTGATAGAGAAGGTGCGGGTTCCCCTCGGGGTCGTCGCGGTGATCTACGAGGCGCGACCCAACGTGACGGCCGATGTCTCGGGGCTGTGTCTCAAGTCCGGGAACGCCTGCGTGCTGAGGGGCTCCTCGATCGCTCTCGAATCCAACAAGGCGATCGTTGATGTGCTCCGGTCCGCAGCAACCAAGGCCGGCATCCCAGAACATGCGATCCAGCTCATCGTCGACGCGAGCCGCGAGTCCGCAACCGATCTGATGCGGGCGAAGGGGCTCGTCGATCTGCTGGTTCCTCGGGGGGGCAAAGCCCTGATCGAGAGCATCGAGGAGAACGCAACCGTCCCGTTCATCATCGACGGAGACGGAAATTGTCACGTCTACGTCGATGCCTCCGCCGACCCGGAGATGGCCACCGACATCATCGTCAACGCAAAGACGCAGCGGCCCAGCGTGTGCAACGCCGCCGAGACGCTCCTGGTGCACGAAGGTCTGGCGTCGAAGTGGCTTCCAAGCGCGCTCGATGCTCTCGCAGACAAGGGCGTTGAGATACGCGGCGATGAGCGCGTGCGCGACCTGTGGCCGGACGCATCACCCGCATCGGACGAAGATTGGGAGCAGGAATACCTCGACCTGAAACTCGCGGTCAAGGTGGTGGACTCACTGGACGACGCGGTTGCGCACATCAATCGTTACGGCACGTCCAACGCAGAGGCGATCGTCGCCCAGGACATCACCGCAGCGCGCAGGTTCGCTCAAGAGGTGGACTCCGGTTCTATCTTCGTCAACGCGTCGACCCGCTTCTCCGATGGTGGCGAGTTCGGTTACGGAGCGGAGATCGGGATCTCCACCCAGAAGCTGCATGCTCGCGGCCCGATGGGGCTGAGAGAGCTGACCACCACCAAATATGTCGTGTGGGGCGAGGGCCAGATCCGCTCCTAGTGGCGCTCCGGAATCCTCTTCAACGACACTCACATCGGGTTAGCTAGAGGGATGCCAGAAAAGCCCCCCAGGCGGCTCGGAGTGCTAGGTGGAACCTTCGATCCGCCGCACATCGCTCACCTGACCGCAGCGGCCGCGGTCGCCGACGCGTTCGAGCTGGACCGCGTCCTTTTCGTGCCGACGGGCCAGCCGTGGCAGAAGAGCCACTACTCCTCGGCAGAGGATCGCTTCCTCATGACCAGTCTGGCCACGACCGGCGATCCACGTTTCGCGACATCGCGCGTCGAGATCGATCGCAAGGGGCCCACCTACACCCTGGACACGATGATCACGTTGCGCGCGTTTCACGGAGCGGACACCGAATTGTTCTTCATAGCCGGCGCTGATGCGGTCCTCCAGTTGAGCACGTGGAAGGGAATAGCGGAGCTGGGGGAGTACTGCGAGCTCATAGCGGTCACCCGGCCCGGCTTCGAGCTGAAGAGATTCGAGACGATCGTCGGTTGGCCGCGCCTCCACACGCTCGAGATGAAGCCGATGGACGTGTCGGCGACCGATATCAGACGCCGAGTTCGGGAGCGGAGGAGCGTCGAGGGCCTCGTCCCGGAGCCCGTTCTCCGCTACATAGAGGAACGCGGTCTGTACCTCGAGAGAGCTGAGGCCGTGGATGCCTGATCGGTGGTGGTCCCGGCGCAAAGCTGAGGATGCGGCAGACGAAGACGTCTGGTCCGACGACCTGGTGGAGGAAGCACCGGACCTCGAAGAGGAGCCCGACGCGGAGCCGGTATCGGAGCCAGAGGCGGTGGCCGATGGCGGGGCCGAAGTCGATGACACCGAAGTCGACGACACCGAGATCGATGACACCGAGATCGACGAAGCCGACACCGATGACGGTCCGGAGGATCTGGAGGAGGACACAGAGCTCGAGCCGGAGGAACCGGAGCGGCTCCCCGGAAGACGACACAGGCCGAAGCACAAGCTGAGGACATCCCGGCGCGAGCGTCTCGCGGCCGCCCTCGCTCGGCGAAAAGAGGCGGCCGCCGAGAAGGCGGAGGAAGAGAGATCGGAGTTCGAGGCTGATGGCGAGGAGGCGGCCGATCCGACGGACACCGCCGACGAAGCGGTGGCAGAACAAGAGCCAGAACCCGAGCCCGAGCCCGAGCCCGAGCCCGAGCCTGAGCCTGAGCCTGAGCCCGAAGTGGAACCGGAACCGGAACCGGCTGTCGTCCGGCCCCCCCGACGCCCACCCGGCCCCCGACGCGCGGCGCTGCAGGATCGCAAGAGTCGCGACCGGCAGCTGAAGGAGCGCGGCCTAGGTCTCTCGATCGCGGCGGCCATCATCGTGCTCGGAGCCGTGGCGGTGGTCGCGAACCAGGTCACGTCGCCGGATGAGCCGCCGCCGCCTCCTCCGGAGGCGACCGCCGAGAAGCTTCGATCGCTGCTGCTGGTCGGTACGCGCCAGAACGTCGAGGGCAGCACGCTTGCGTGGATGACGTTGCTCACCTACGACGTCACCGCGAAGCACGGCGCGGTCGTTTACATCCCGGCCCACACCGCAGTAGAGGTTCCGGGACGGGGGCTCCAGACGTTGCAGGATTCCCTTGACACCGGGGGCACTCCGCTCCTCCTGGTGACCGCAGAGAATCTTCTCGGTCTCAAGATCGACAGCGTCATCGAGCTGTCCGACAGGGACGCGCGCGTTCTCTTCGAAGGGATCGGACCGTTGACCATGGAGGTGCCCTCCGAGGTGCGGCGATCGGTGGGCGGCTCTCGCACCCGATTGATATTCGAGATCGGCATTCAGGAGTTGACGCCTCCGAGGCTCGCTCAACTTCTGTACACGGCCGGGGTCGACGGCGATGACATCGAGCTCGGGACTCGGCACGTTGTCTTCTGGGACGCTTTGTTCGACGCCTTCGCCGCAGAACCGGCGAACCTGGTGAACGCTCTGCGAGCGGCGGGGTCGGTCATGGGCGACTCTCGGGCCGCCATCGAGCAGAACGTCGCGCTGTTCAATTCGCTGGCGCGGCTCCCGTCCGAGGACCGTTCTCTATTGCCGTTGCCGGTCACTCCGCTCGAGGTGCACGACAACCGGCTCTACGTGGCCGACGAGGACGAGGTCAAGGCCTTCGTCGAGGACTTCATCGGAGAGGACGATCGCAGGCGGAACGAGGTCCGGGTCCAGATCCTCAACGGACGGGATGACGCCCCAGGGATCGGGCAGGAGGTGGCCTCGCGCCTGATCGACGAGGGGTTCAACGTGATCCTCTCGGGGAACGCGCCCCGCCTGAATTACAAGCGCACCCTCGTGATCATCTACGACTCGGGGACCGAAGCTCGGGCCCTGGCTCAGCACACCGTGGACCTTCTGGGGACGGGCAGGGTGCAGGTTTCGACCCAGGACCAAGGTATCGTGGACCTAACGATCGTCGTAGGAAAGGACTTCCAGCGGGCCCCGTAGCAACGAGAAGCGAAGGCAAGGACACCGCCCTGGTGCTTGAAGCTGCCGAGGCCGCGTCCGACAAGAAGGCCGAGCAGATCGTCATCCTCGACGTATCCGAACAGTTGGTGATCACCGACTACTTCCTCATCTGCAGCGGGAACACGGACCGGCAGGTCCGCACGATCGTCGATGAGGTCGAGAGACGGTTGTCCGAGTCGCACGGCAGGAAGCCGTTCCGCCGCGAGGGCGAGCGGGAGGGGCACTGGGTGCTGCTCGATTACGTGGACTTCGTCGTCCACGCGTTCCAGAAAGAAGACCGCGAGTACTACGACCTCGAGAGACTGTGGGCAGATGCCCCCCGGATCCCCTTCGAGGACGATTGGGAGGACCACGATGAGCCAGCCACGGCGGAGGCGACGTAAGCGCCGTTCCGGCGGCGGAGGTGGACAGAGCGGCGGCGGGAACCAGGCGGCCGCGGCGCAGGGGTCGGGTCAGGCCCAGCGCGCCTCAGGTGATGGACCTCGCCGGTCGCGCTCGAGGCGCAGGGGTCGTGGCAGGGGGGCCGGTCGTTCGTCGTCCCCCAGATCGTCCGAAGATCTCGTCAGAGCGGAACCGAAGCCGCGGCCCGAGACCCTCACTCTTCCCCCGGATGGGCAGGACCTCGACGAGCTGATCGGCGAGCTCCAATCGACCTGGGGTGTACCGCAGTATCCGCAGGAGTACCGCATCACGATCAAGATCGCCGAGGAGCGTCAGGACCGGAGCTCCAATGGACAGGAGCGCCGGCGCGAGGCACCCCCGCCAGCTCCGCCCGCCGACGGGTCGCCGCGCCGCGAGAAAGCACCCGCTCCGCCGCGCCTCACTCGCGAGCGCGCAGGTGGCGAAGGAGCCCCGGCCGAAGGCGGTCCGAAGAAGAGAAGGCGTTCCCGCCGGAGGCGTCGCGGAGGCGGCGGAGG
>JAXDJL010000005.1:0-13487 GCA_034665685.1 Actinomycetota bacterium
CACGAGAGGCAACGCTTCTCGACTTCGCTCGAAGTGGCGACCGTCCGAACGACCTCGACCAGTTTCATCAGCGGCGCCGGATTGAAGAAGTGGAGCCCGATGACGCGATCCGGACGTCCGGTGGCGGCCGCTAGATCGACGACCGGAAGAGACGAGGTCGTCGTGGCCAGGATCGCGTCGGGTTTCAGCGACTGATCTAGCTCCTTGAAGATCGCGGTCTTGATGTCGAGATCTTCCGCAACGGCCTCGACGACAAGGTCCACTTCGGCGAGGTCCGAAAACTCGAGCGTGGTGGTGATCCGTCCCAAGATCTCATCCGACGCGCTCTGCTCGAGCTTGCCCTTGGACACGGCGCGCCCGAGGCTCTTCTCGACCGCGGCCTTGGCCTTCTTGATCGACGATTCACTCCGACCGCGCAGGATGACCTCGTTGCCCGCCTTCGCCGCGACCTCTGCGATGCCGGAGGCCATCAAGCCGGTGCCCACCACCCCGATGGAGCCGATGTCCGACGAAGCGACCCCGGCCTCCTCTGGGGTTGCGTCGATGACTTTGGACGACTCGGGCTTCTCGTAACGGTAGAACCCGCGCCCCGTCTTGCGTCCGAGGTAACCGGCGACCATGAATTGCTTCATGAGCGGAGCCGGCGCGTCCTGATCGTCGCGGAACTGACGCCACAGGGCTTCGCAGATCTCGTAACCCGAGTCGAGACCGATGAGGTCGAGAAGAGAGAGGGGACCCATCGGATGGCCACAGCCCATCTGCATCGCCGCGTCGATGTCTTCGCGCGATGCGAATCCTTGGTCGTACATGCGGACCGCCGCGTTCAGGTAAGGGAACAGCAGCAGGTTCGCGATGAAGCCCGCCCGGTCGCGACATGGAACGGCCGTCTTCCCCAGGCGCTCGGCGAAGGCTTTGCCGGTTTCGATCACCGACTCATCGGTGGCAACGGTGTGAACCAGCTCGACGAGCTTCATGACCTGCGCGGGGTTGAAGAAATGGAAACCGATCACGCGATCGGGCCGTCCGGTAGCTACCGCCATGTCGATCACCGGCAGCGACGAGGTGTTCGTCGCGAGGATCGCCTCGTCGGGCAGGATGCGGTCGAGCTCGGCGAAGACCTCCTTCTTGAGGTCGAGGTACTCGGGCACCGCCTCGAACACGATGTCGGCTCCGCTCAATCCCTCGAGCTCGGTGGTGGACGTGATGCGCCCCAGGATCTCGTCGGCCTCGGCGC
This sequence comes from Actinomycetota bacterium, assembly GCA_034665685.1. Classification (GTDB taxonomy): domain Bacteria; phylum Actinomycetota; class CADDZG01; order CADDZG01; family WHSQ01; genus JAUJNU01. Next base: position 1,235 of record JAXDJL010000005.1, read on the forward strand.
GCTCCAGTTTTCCGCGCTCCACCGCCCGATCCACGCTGCGGCCGATCCGCTCTTTTCCGGCGGCCACGGCTTCGTCCGAGATCTCGTGGAACACGACGTCCAAACCGGCGCGGGCCGAGACCTCACAGATCCCCGAGCCCATGGTGCCGCAGCCGACGACGCCGACCTTCTTCACATCGATTGGCACTAGCTTTCCTCCTTGACAGGGTCCCGGCAGCCTACCGGCCGACGGGGCCCGCTTACGATTGGGGTCCATGGACAAACCCTGGATATTCAGGACCTACGCGGGATACGCGAGTCCCTCGGCGACGAACGAGAGATTCCGGTCAAATCTCGCCAAGGGTCAGACCGGGCTCTCGGTGGCTTTCGACCTGCCCACCCAGACCGGTTACGACTCCGACCACCTGATGGCGCGAGGCGAGGTCGGAAAGGTCGGAGTCCCGATCTCACACCTTGGGGACATGACGCGCGTGTTCGACCAGATCCCTCTCGCCGAGATGAACACGTCGATGACGATCAACGCGACCGCGGTGTGGCTTCTGGCTCTCTACGTGTCGGTCGCCGACCAGCAGGGTGCGGAGCGCGCCTCGCTGGCCGGGACAACTCAGAACGACATCCTCAAGGAGTACCTGTCGCGCGGGACGCATATCTTCCCGCCCGAAGCATCGATACGTCTGACCTCCGACCTGATCACATGGACCTTGCACGAGGCTCCAAAGTGGAACCCGATCAACGTTTGCTCGTACCACCTCCAGGAGGCGGGGGCCGGTCCGGTGCTCGAGGTCGCCTACGCGCTCGCGAACGCCATCACCGTTCTCGACGCCGTCAAGGCGACGGGGCAGGTGTCCGACGCAGACTTCCCGCGACTGGTCGGCCGGATCTCCTTCTTCTGCAACGCCGGCATCCGCTACATCGAAGAGACCTGCAAGATGCGCGCCTTCAACCAGCTATGGGACCGCGTGACGTCTCAGCGCTACGGCGTCGACGATCCGAAGTTCCGTCGGTTCCGTTACGGCGTCCAGGTGAATTCTCTTGGGCTCACGTCCATGCAGCCGGAGAACAACATCTTCCGCATCCTTCTCGAGATGCTCGCCGTCACGCAGTCCAAGTCGGCCCGCGCCCGCGCCGTGCAGCTGCCGGCATGGAACGAAGCCCTCGGGCTTCCGCGAGCGTGGGACCAACAATGGTCTCTTCGTGCACAACAGGTGCTCGCCTACGAGACCGATCTGCTCGAGTACGAAGACATCTTCGAGGGATCGAAAGTGATCGAAGCGAAGACCGAGGAGATCGCGTCCGAGGCATGGGACGAGCTGAGTCACGTCCTCGATGCCGGCGGGTCCGTGGAGGCCTTGGGTTACATGAAAGAGCGGTTGGTCAGCGCGCACGCCGATCGCAGGCGAGAGATCGAAGCAGGTGACCGCGCCATCGTCGGGTTGAACATGTACACCGAGAGCGAACAGTCCCCCTTGACGGCGGGCATGGACGAGATGGCGTACGAGAAGATCGATCCCGCTGCCGAGGCCGAGCAGATCGAGAGCCTCGAGCGCTGGCGCAAGGAGCGCGACCAGAGCGCTTCGGCTGCGGCGCTGGAGGATCTCCGACGCGCCGCGACCGGAGACGAGAACCTCTTGCCGGCATCGATCGCCGCGGCGAAGGCCGGTGTAACGACCGGGGAATGGGCCGACGCATTACGCGAGACCTTCGGCGAATACCGAGGTCCAACGGGCATCGGCGCAGCCATGGGCGCCGCTTCGGCCCCCGCACTCGATGACGCACGGGCTCGTGTCGCATCCGCTGCGAAACGGCTTGGCGTGTCCAAGCTCAGGATGCTCGTCGCGAAACCGGGATTGGACGGTCACTCGAACGCGGCAGAGCAGGTTGCGATCCGTGCTCGCGACGCCGGCTTCGAGGTCATCTACCAGGGCATCAGGCTCACGCCGGAGCAGATCGCGCGCGCCGCCGTCGAAGAAGACGCTCACATCGTTGGGTTGTCGATCCTCTCGGGAGCGCACAACCTCTTGGTCCCCGATGTGCTCGACCGGATGCGCGCCGAGGGCATCGGTCCAGAAGAAGTTCCCGTTGTGGTCGGTGGGGTCATCCCCGATGAGGACGCGCGCAAGTTGATGGAGCTGGGCATAGCGAAGGTCTATACGCCGAAGGACTTCGACCTCACGGCCATGATGGGTGAGATGGCCGACCTCATAGCCGCGCCACGCTGATGCGCGTGCTGCGCGCCGCAGTGATTGGTTTTAGCGGCGCAGCCTCCGCAGCTCTCATCCTTACCGCCTTCATCCTCATCGTGCTGTCCGAGATGACCGGACGTGTGACTCTCGCGGTAATGGCCCTCCTGGGGGCCGCTTTCATGTCGCTGGGCACCTGGGGATTGGCTAAACGCTGGTATCCCGACAGGTGGCCCGACCGATGACGACTAGGGCTCGGATATCGGAGACACTGCAGATATGAAGATCGGAGTTGGGCTTTACACGGGACAGCTGCCGCTGGGCAGCGATCGCACGTTCCACGAGGACTACCGCGACGCGATCGAGCTCGCGCGATTGACCGAAGAAGAGGGGCTCGACTCGGTCTGGGTCTCGGAGCATCACGGTTCGGCCGACGGGTACCTGCCCTCTCTCCTTCCGATGCTTGCCGCGTTCGCGACGGTCACCGAACGGATCGAGCTGGGGACCGGTGTTGTTCTCGCCCCCTTCCACGATCCGCTGAGGCTCGCCGAGGACTTCGCCGTGATCGACCAACTTTCCAAGGGACGTGTGATCGCCGGACTCGGTATCGGCTGGCGCGACGAGGAGTTCCGCGCCTTCCGGATCGATCCGAAGTCCCGAACGCGCAGGCTGCGGGAGATCACCGAGATCCTGCGCTTGGCGTGGTCCGAGGATCGCTTCGACTTCGACGGACGCCATTACAAATACGAGCAGGTTGCGGTCACTCCGAAACCTCATCGCGTACCGCCCCTGTACATCGGGGGATTCGTGGAGGCAGCGATCCGGCGCGCCGGCCGGATCGGCGATGGCTACATCTCGAGCCGCGGCGAGGTCGAGTGGGTCGAGTCGGCCTTCGCGATGGCGGCGGAGGAAAGGGAGCGCGCCGGGCGCGAGGGACCACTCCGCGTTGCGCTCCTGCAGAACGCTTTCGTGACGGAGGACCCAGAAGGCGATTGGCCGATGATCCGGGATGGAGTCGGGCACCAGCTGGGCGTCTACGCGGGCTGGCGGGCCGGCACGGACGTCCCCGGCAAGCCTCTCGAGGTGAAGCCCCCTCCCGAGGACGTCATGCGCAGGACCACCGCGTACGGGACCCCCGAGCAGGTCGTCGAGTACCTCACGCCCTACGCACGCGTCATGGCCCCCTTCCCCGAGGCGCACCTGATCCTGCGGCTCCACTACCCCGGGATGACCCTCGAGCCTGCGGCTCGCTCGCTCAAGCTCCTCGCTCGCGAGGTGGCGCCTCGAGTACGCGAGCTGGCCACGCGACAATAGGGACATGTCCACGCAGCCTGCTGTGGCTTCCGCGCGCTCGCGGAACAGCCCTCCCACCGGGATCGTCGGAGTCGTAGCTCTCGTAGCCGCGCTCGCGGGTGCCCTCGTGTGGCTCTCGATCCTGCTGGGCCCATGGCGACTCGGCACGGGTTTGCTGGATGCCGCCGACCACATCGACAGGGCCGAGCAGAGGCTGAGCAAGTCGGACCTCAAGAAGGGGCGATACGAGACGATGTCCGCGGCCGCGGCCGTCGAACGGGCGCGCTCGGGGCTCGACCAAAGCGGGCCCCTCCTCGACATCGCTCGGCTGGCCTCTCCTATCGAGAAGGCGCTGCCGGAGCTCGACCACATCATCAGCGCGGCGGACCATTCCTCGAACGCGGCAGCGGGAAGCGTCGAGGTCGCCGGCCGGGTGTTGAAGGGACGTCACCGCGTCGTGGTGAGGGATCCCGAGAACCCCGAGGACTCCACCATCCGGTTGGAGGAGGTCGAGGCGCTGGGCTCGTCGCTGGAGGCGGTCCACACGGAGATAACGGCGACGCGCCAGGAACTGGAGGCGGTGCGCCTCGAGAACCTGCCGAAGAGGGTGCGTCCGCGCGTGACCGACGGCATCGAAAAGGCAGCGGAGACCGAGCTCCTGCTCGAAGACGCCGAGGCCGGCTTCAAGGTGCTGCCCGCGTTCCTGGGGGCCGACGGCCCTCGCACCTATCTGTTCGCGATGCAGAACAACGCCGAGCTGCGAGGCACCGGCGGCGCCATGTTGCAGTTCACCACTCTGACGATCGCCGACGGAAAGCCGGAGTTGGGAACGAAGGACGACGACGCACCAGGCAAGGAGGGCAGCGCGTCCGTTTACAACATCGACAAGAACAATCAGCCCTTGGACATCCCACTGCCCGAGGATGCCTGGTACGTCAACGGGATCCCCGACGCGCAACGCTTCGGGAACGCGAACTGGTCGCCCGATTGGCCCTTGTCGGCACAGTTGACCGTGGATTATGGCAACGCATCCGCCCGCGCATTCGGAGTGCCTTTTCCCGAGATCGACGGAGTGATCGCGGTGGATCCGGTAGTGATGGAGGAACTGCTCGGGGGCACCGGCCGTTATCGAACCGCCAACTGCCACAACCGCGTCACGCAGCACAGGATCGTTCAGTTCCTTCTTTACAAGGCCTACGCGACGTTCCCCAACCAACGACAAAGGCGCGGATGTCTCAAGGGAGTCGTCGAGGGGTTCTACGAAAAGATGGTTCGGCCGCGCTCGCCCTCGAAGCTCTTCACCGGGATCTCGAGAGCCCTCGCCGGAAAGCACATGCAGATGTGGATGCGCGATCCCGCGGAGCAGCGCTTCGTCCAGCGGATGAACTGGGACGGGGCGATCGAGAAGGCGAAGGGCGCCGACTACTTGGCCTTGGTCGAGCAGAACGTGGGAGGCAACAAGCTCGACTACTACAGCCGGCAGACGACCACCTCGGACATCGTGATCGAGGGCAACGACGCCCTCCACTCCACCGAGGCACGCGTGTTCAGCGGATTGTTCCTTCCCCAACCGCGCTTTGCGATGGGCGACACGGGACGATTGAGCAATGCCAGGATCCCCGGGCCCAACAACGTGCACCGGCCGATGCTGAACCTCTACGTTCCGCTCGAGGCCACGCTGACCGGCCCCCCCCTGGCAACGGAGGAGGAGGGAGTGACTCGCATCGATGCCCCCAGTCCCGAGCTGGCCGGGTGGAGCAGCACCCGCCCGGCAGAGCACTTCGAGCTCGGGAAGAAGGTGTGGACCGGAACCCTCGAGATCGCGCCGCAGAAGGAGGGCGCCCTCACGTTCGACTACCGTGTGCCGGGCGTCGTCCGAGAGGTCGACGGGCGCCGGGTCTATCGTTTACACGTCCAGCACCAACCGAAAGTGAACCCGGAGACGCTCGTGTTGTCCTTGACCTTGCCCGACGGAGCGACCGCGGTGAAAGCACCGGGATGGCGCCGCAAGGACGGGCTGCTCGTGTGGGAACGTCCTCTCGACGAGGACATGGTCTTGGAGGTTTCGTGGCAAGAGTGAGAGCAGCGATCCTAGCCGCGGGCCGAGGCGTGCGGATGGGCGGAGGAACCCCCAAGGCACTGATCCCTTTGAACGACCACGGCCCGATGCTGCAGTACCTCTTGGAGGGGCTGAAGAAAGCTCCGATAGACGATCTCCTCGTGGTTACGGGTCATCGAGCGAACGAGATCGAGGAGTACGTGACTGAGAGGTGGACCGACGCCCCCGTCATGTTCGTGCGGAACATGCGCTACGCGTCGTGGGGCAACTTCCACTCCGTACGTACGGCTCTCGACCAATCGCCCGGGATGGATCTGATGGTGGTCAATTGCGACATCGTCGTGAATCCCGAGATCTACCGGCGCGTGATCGAACACCGCGGCGACCTCATCCTCGCGGTTCAGAAGCGCAAGAAACTGGATGACGAAGACATGCGCGTGGAACTCAAGGGAGATCGCGTGCTCGCGGTATCCAAGCATCTTCGGTTGGGCCGCAGTCACGGAGAGTACGCGGGGGTCTCCTTGCTGCGCGGAGACGCGCACCGCGTTTACGCGGACATCTGCAGTGCGTTGGAATGGCGGGCCGAGACGCACCTCTACTACGAGGACGTCTACGCGATGATGCTCGACAAGGTCGATGCGAGAGCGGCCGACGTCCTCGACGGCGAGTACGCCGAGGTCGATACCCCCGAGGACATCCCGGCGGCCGTCCAAGTCGCAGACCGCTTCTTTTAGTGATGGACTTTCCCGAGGTCGTCGTCTTCGACGCGACCGAAAGCGAACAAGACGCGGCGGAGGCGCTGGTTCGGCAGCTCGAGGTGCTGGAGATCGAGGTCCCCTTCGTGGTGACGTCCGTTCACGGACGCAAGCTCGCGGCTCAGATCGAAGGTCCGCCGCAGGAGACGCCGGTGGAGGGGGCCGATCAAGCGTGGGCGGCGGAGCTCGGCGCGCGCGCCCATCGCTCGGGTGCCGATGTAATCCTCGCGATCGGAGGAGGACGCTGTCTCGACGTCGCCAAACTGGCCGCTGCCCGCGCCGGCCTGGCGCTCATGGCCGTTCCTACTCAGCTGTCACACGACGGGATCTGTTCGCCCGTCGCGGTCGTCCCTAACTCCGAGGGCCGGGCCGAGAGCGTCGGGGCCATCCACCCACGGAGCGTGTTCCTGTCGCTGCCGACCCTTACCGGCGCCCCGATCGGATCCGCTGCCGCGGGATTGGGTGACCTCCTCGCCAACCCGCTCGCCCTGAAGGACTGGGCACTCGCCGCGCAGCACGGGCTCGAGGACATCGACCAGCGGGGATGGGACCTCTCGATCGAATCGTTCCGCCTGATCGAGTCGTACCTCGATGCGGATCCCTCGGACTCGGTCCGAGATCCGGTGTTCCTACGGACACTCGCTGATTCGCTGATCCTCTCGGGCATGGCGATGATCTGCGCGGGCACCTCCCGGCCCGCTTCGGGAGCGGAACACGAGATCTCGCACGCGGCCGACCAACTCTTCGGTGGGGTCGCCCTGCATGGAGCGCAAGTCGCGTTCGGCTCGATCTTTTCCGTCGCGCTCTACGACGAGGACACCGGCGCGTTCAGGAGCCGGCTACGTCGATTGGGCTTGCCCAACCATCCGCGCGATCTGGGCCTGGTCGAAGAGGACGTCGTGGCCCTCTTGCTCGCCGCGCCGGACACGCGGCCCGGTCGTTTCACGATCCTCGAGGACGCGGACCTGGATGAGGCGAAGGCGAAGGCCCTCATCGGGCGTATATGGGGTGACGATTAGGATGCCTCGATGACCCGCGCGGTTGTGATCGGACTCGACGGCGTGGCGTGGCACCTCCTGGAGCCCATGATGGACAAAGGGGTAATGCCGCGCCTGGCAGCTCTGCGCGAGCGCGGCGCGTCGGGGACCGCTCAGTCGACGGTCCCGACCTACACCCCTCCCGCCTGGACCTCCGCCGCGACGGGAGTGAACCCCGGCAGACACGGCATCTACGGCTTTTACGGGAGCAACGCCCAGTCCGACCGCCAGGTCCTGATGCACTCCGGCAAGATCAAGAGCTCGACCGTCTGGGAGATGGTGAACTCGCAGGACAAGCGCATCGGCATCTACAACCTTCCGCTGACCTATCCCCCGCAGCCACTCGACGGTTGGATGGTCTCGGGGATGATGACGCCCGGCTTCGGAGAGAAGCAGCGCGGCATCAGCCATCCGCCGGAGCTGGAGAAGAAGATCCTCGAGTGGGCTCCCGACTACGTCGTCGACGTGAGCGCGAACTGGGAGACCGACTGGCGCGACGCGTCGTTGTGCGATCGCGTTATCGCCTCGCTCGAGCAGCGCTACCGCGTGCTCTCGGGGTTGCTGGAGACCGATCCGGTCGATCTTGTCTTCTCGGTACTCGAGGCTCCCGACCGGATGCAACACGTCTACTACCGATACATGGATCCGAAGGAACCCATGTACGACTCGCCCGAGGGACGCGCGCTGCGGCCCGCGATCGAACGCTGTTTCTCTCACATGGATCGGATCGTCGGACTGCTCGAGGACTACGCCGGTTCCGACGGGGGCGCGATCGTGTGTTCGGACCACGGCTTCACCGCATGGGAGGTGAGCGTCCACACGAACGCTCTCCTGGTCGAATGGGGCTATCTGAAGCTCAAGCCGGTTGCTCGCGCGATGCAGACGAAGGCGGCGCGCAGCCTCATCCCGCTTGCCAAACGCGTGCTCCCCGCCGACACCGCCCGCAAAGCGAAGGGCAAGACGTTCGCCGGCGTCGATTGGGAGAAGACGAAGGCGTTCGCCTCGCCCATCCCGCAGCAAGGCGTATTCATCAATCTCCAGGGCCGCGAGAAGTACGGAGTCGTCCCGCCTTCCGAGCTAAGCGCGCTCAAGGACGACCTCGTCGAGAGGTTCAAGAACCTGAGGGGGCCGGATGGAGCGCCGGTAACCGATCGCGTGTTCCGCTCCGAGGAGGTCTTCCACGGCGAGGCGCTCGAGGGGGCCCCGGACGTCCTCCCGGTCCTCAAGGACCACCGTTACGAGCTCGACGACGAGCTCTTCCATCGCGAGCCGTTCACCGACCTCCGTCACCTTCCCCGCGGGGTGCACCACCCAGACGGGATAGTCGTCGTCGCATCCCCCGGAGCGAGGGCCGGAGCGACTCTGAACGCATCGATCAAGGACGTCACGCCCACTCTTCTGTACCTCGCCGGGCTGAAGGTCCCGGAGGACCTCGACGGCTCGGTGATCGAAGACGCTTTCACGCCCGAGCACCTCAAGGATCAGCCGGTCGAGACCACCGCGGCTCTATCATCCGGTGCAAGAGATGAAGCGTCTCCCTACTCAGAAGAGGAAGAGGCGATGATCGAGGAGTCTCTCAGAGGGCTCGGCTACCTGTAGTGCCGCAATAGTGGCTCAGCCCCAGGCCGCCGCGGATCTCCGTCCGCCGCGCTCTACCAGCCGTCAGCCCCTGCAACGCAGGAGCTCCAGGCGCATCGCCCTACGGATGCTTCTCGACGGCGTCGCGGTCTCCACCGCGCTCTTCCTCGCGTCGATCCTTCGCTTCGAGATGTTGGGCGAGTCTCCGGCCACCAAGGTCGACTACGCCGTCATCACGCTGATCGCCACGCCGGTGTGGGTGTTCCTCTTCCTCCTCTACGGCCTGTACGAGCCGCGGCAGGTGCTCAGCCCCGTCAACGAGTTGAAGCAAGTGTTCCACGGCGTCATTGCCGGAGTCGTCCTGATCTTCCTCGCCGACTCGCTCCTCAATCTGAAGCTCGCTCGCCTGTGGGTCCTGTTCGCCATGATCGGCGGCTTGATCATGGTCGGCGGCGAGCGGCTGATCGTGAGGAAACTGTTGCATTACCTGCGACGGCGGGGAGGCGACGCCACGCGAACGATCGTGCTCGGCGCGAACCACGAAGCCCGCACGATCGCGAAGACCCTGACGCGCGAAGCGTGGCTCGGCTACAAGATCGTGGGCTTCGTGGATGACGTTGCACCCGCCAATCACGAGGTCGAGGGCGGAGACGTAATCATCGGGCGGACGTCGCAACTGAAGGATCTCGTACGCGAGCACAACGCCGGTCTCGTGCTGGTGGCCGCGTCCGCCTTCGACGCGCCGAAGTTGAACCGGATGTTCTGGGAGCTCCAGGACATGGACATCGACCTGCAGATCACCTCCGGAACCGTGGACCTCATGGCCTCGCGCATGACCGTGCAATCGGTCGCGGGCGTACCGCTCCTCTACATCCGCCGGACCGGCATGGACAAGATGCAGAGGACATTGAAACGATCCATCGACCTCTTGGGATCGTTCTTCGGCCTTCTACTTCTCTCCCCCGTCCTCGCGGCGATCGCGATCTGGATCAACCGCGACTCCAAAGGTGGCGTCTTCTTCAAGCAGGTGCGAGTGGGACGCGACGGTGAGCTTTTCGAAGTATGGAAATTCCGCACGATGGGACCCGATGCCGAGGCCAAGAAAGCGGATCTCGAGCACCTATCGGAGGGCCCGGGGCTGTTGTTCAAGCTCGGAAAGGACCCGCGCGTGACCGACGCGGGCAAGGTTTTGCGCCGTTACTCGCTCGACGAGCTACCGCAATTGTGGAACGTCCTGCGCGGCGAGATGAGCCTGGTCGGGCCAAGGCCCGCGCTCCCCTCCGAGGTCGAGCAGTACGACGATTGGGTCCGCAACAGGTTGAAGGTGAAGCCGGGGATGACTGGTCTCTGGCAGGTCAGCGGGCGCACGGACACAACGTTCGCCGACTACGTCCGCTACGACCTCTTCTACATCCAGAATTGGTCGCTGTCTCTCGACCTATGGATCCTGTGGCGCACGTTCCGAGCGGTCTTCTCCGCAGAAGGCGCCGCCTAACTCCTTCCCGGTCTTTCCCATTCCCCCTCGGCAAGCTGGGGGCCGCAGGAGTACGCTTTGGGCATGCTCGAGGAAATCATCGTCAGCGTTGACGACCGGCCGGGCATGCTGGCCGAGATCGGTGAGTTGCTGGGGAACGCCGGCGTCAACATCGAGACCCTCGCTGGATCGAACCGGCTCGGCGACGGGTTCGTCCACATCGTCGTCGACGACGGCGAAGATGCAGCCGAGCTTCTGCGACAGAACAATTTCAAGGTCGAGGCATGTCGGATGGTGATGACCGCGACGCTCGAGGATTCCCCCGGAGAGCTCGGTCGTTACTGCCGCCGCCTGGCCGACGCCGGCGTCGATATCTCCGCTGTGTACGTGGCCCAGCGCTCGGCCGGCGAGACCGAGCTCATCTTCGCCGTTGACGACCTCGATGCGGCGATGAGCGTCGGCCAGGCGGCTACAAGTAGCCGAGGTTCCTGAGACTCTCCTCGATCGCAGCTTCCTCGTCCGCCGAGTAGGGCGACGCCTCGGCCCCCGCACCCGCGAGCGGAAGATCCATCTTTTCGATCACGATCGGACGCTCCCTCACCATGTCTTCCGGCAGGTAGTTGGTGAGCACGCGTCCGTCCATCTCCGGCACCTTGAGGCCCGATAGATAGAGCGCCGTGGGGGCCATGTCGTAGAGATGAGCCTTCTGCCCCGCCTTCGCCGCGACCCCCGGTCCGGCGAGCCCGAAGATCCCGTCCATGTGATGGAAGCCGCGAGGCAGTTCGCGATAGTCCGTGATGATGCGGGTCGAGAAGAGGCCCTCCGAAAGCTCGAAAGAGTGCGCACGACACACGGGGAAGAGATCCGGTGCGGACGCCGCTTCGGGCCCCTCCATGACGTCCTCGCGCTTGTGGATCTCGTCGAGGACCGGTCCCCCGTCATCCGGATCGCGCAGTTCCTTGAAGCGACGGATTATCTCGTCGCGGACGCTCTCGTACTCGCTCTGGGGCACGATGCCGTTCGGCTCGCGTCCCTCGAGGTTGATGTAGATGCCCTGTTGCGGGTTGGGAGATGCGAACGCCTTCGTCTTCGACCAGTCGATCGCGCCGTGTGCCGCGCTCTTTGCACGCTTCCAGACCGTCTTCGGGACGACCTTCTTCACTCTCTTGGCAGCCTTCCGCAGAGCGGTTGAGCTCCCGACGGTTCCCGCTCCGCCGACCCCCAGAAGACCCCACTCCTTGAACGCGAGGTTGAGGTTCACGACCTTCTCCTTGGGGCCGAAGCCGTGATCGGACATCGTGAGGATGTATCCATCGTCGCCGGCCCAGTCGATGAGGTCGCCCATCATCTCGTCCATCTCGTCGAAGAACCGCCAGACGCGTTCCCTGATCGCCGCGGCCTCCGGCCGGTGATAGTGATCGCACTTCGGATCGATGTACTTGTAGTGAACGTGCATCAGGCGATCCGGTGCCTCGAGCACAGCGAAGAGAAGCGGCACGTCCCCGCGCGTCTCGAGCAGATGCTGGAGCGCCTTGCGCTTGAGGGCAACGTTGCGGGACAGTCGCTCGATGATGGCCGTCGACTTCCAGTCCTCGTCGTAGTTGACCTCGATGTCGATCTCGTAGTCCCCGGCGGCGGCGACGACCTCTTTCGCGAGCGACTCGGGGTAGGTGAAGCCCTCAGGCGTCTGGCCCCCGCCCTCGGGCGTCAACATGCCCGACACCGCCCATCCATCGACGGCCGGTGGTGGATACGTCATCGGGATGTTGAAAAGCCCGACCTCTGTGCCCTGCGCGTTCGCCGCATTCCACAACGCGGGAGCCTTGACTCGGTCGAGGCGTACGAGCCCGTCGTTCCTCTGCACGTTTCCGAGCGTG
>JAXDJL010000006.1:0-8598 GCA_034665685.1 Actinomycetota bacterium
ATTTCATGGCCGGGAACCTAACGAGCCAGGTGCGAGACATCGCTCAGGTCACGACCGCGGTGGCGAAGGGTGACCTCTCCAAGAAGATCACCGTGGACGTCAAGGGCGAGATGCTCGAGCTCAAGAAGACGATCAACACGATGGTCGATCAGCTCAGCTCGTTCGCGGACGAGGTAACCCGTGTCGCGCAGGAGGTCGGTACGGAAGGAAAGCTCGGTGGGCAAGCGCGAGTGCGCGGGGTTTCGGGAACGTGGCGCGGCCTGACGGAGAGCGTCAACGGCATGGCATCCAACCTGACCGACCAGGTGCGGAACATCGCTCAGGTGACGACCGCCGTCGCCAACGGTGACCTCTCCAAGAAGATCACCGTCGACGCGAAGGGCGAGATCCTCGAGCTCAAGAACACGATCAACACGATGGTCGATCAGCTGCGTTCGTTCGCAGCCGAGGTGACCAGGGTCGCGAAGGAGGTCGGCACCGAAGGCCGGCTGGGTGGACAGGCCGAGGTCGAAGGCGTCTCCGGGACGTGGCGCGGACTGACCGAGAACGTGAACTTCATGGCAGGCAACCTGACCAGCCAGGTGCGGAACATCGCTCTCGTCGCGACCGCGGTCGCGAACGGAGATCTTGGCAAGAAGATCACCGTCGACGCGAAGGGCGAGATCCTCGAGCTCAAGGACACGATCAACACGATGGTCGATCAGCTCTCTTCGTTCGCCGACGAGGTGACCCGAGTCGCCAAGGAGGTCGGCACCGAGGGGAAGCTGGGAGGCCAAGCGGAGGTCAAGGGCGTATCCGGAACGTGGCGTGACCTGACCGAGAACGTGAACTTCATGGCAGGCAACCTGACCAGCCAGGTGCGGAACATCGCTCAGGTCGCGACGGCGGTCGCAGAAGGTGACCTCTCCCAGAAGATCACGGTCGACGCGCGAGGCGAGATCCTCCAGCTGAAGAACACGATCAACACGATGGTCGATCAGCTCTCCTCGTTCGCCGACGAGGTAACGCGAGTCGCTAAAGAGGTCGGGACCGAAGGGAAGCTCGGTGGCCAGGCCCAGGTGCCCGGTGTGTCGGGAACGTGGCGAGACCTAACCGAGAACGTCAATCAGCTCGCAGGAAACCTGACCACTCAGGTGCGCGCCATCGCCGAGGTGTCTACCGCGGTGACCCAGGGCGACCTGACGCGTTCGATCGCGGTCGAGGCACAGGGTGAGGTCGCGGAGCTGAAGGACAACATCAACCAGATGATCGCGAACCTCAAGGAGACGACTCAGAAGAATGCGGAGCAGGACTGGCTGAAGACCAACCTCGCTCGCATCTCGGGCCTCATGCAGGGTCAGCGAGACCTGGAAGCGGTCTCTCGGATGATCATGTCCGAGCTGACGCCGGTCGTGTCCGCTCACCACGGAGCCTTCTTCCTGTCCGGTCGCGACGAGGAGAAGACGGTCCTGAGACTGATCGCAAGCTATGGGTTCAAGAAGCGCAAGAACCTCTCGAACGCCTATAAGCCCGGCGAGGGCCTGGTGGGTCAAGCGGTCGTCGAGAAGGAGCCCATCCTTCTGACCGAGGCTCCCGAGGACTACATCAAGATCTCCTCGGGCCTTGGAGAGTCCAAACCCGTCAACATCATCGTCCTGCCGGTCGTGTTCGAGGATCAGGTGCTGGCCGTCATCGAGCTGGCATCGTTCAAGCCGTTCAACGACGTGCACCAGACATTCCTCGACCAGCTGATGGAAACGATCGGCGTCGTGCTCAACACGATCATGGCCAACATGCGGACGGAGGATCTGCTCGCGCAGTCGCAGTCATTGGCGCAGGAGCTGCAGAGCCAGTCCGAGGAGCTGCAGACGCAGCAGGAAGAGCTCAAGCGATCCAACTCCGAGCTGGAGGAGCAGGCGCAATCGCTCAAGGCCTCCGAGGAGCTGCTGCAGACGCAGCAGGAGGAGCTCCAGCAGACGAACGAAGAGCTGCAGGAGAAGGCCGCATTGCTCGCCGAGCAGAACCGCGCTATCGGTATCAAAAACCAGGAGATCGAGCAGGCCCGCCTCGGGTTGCAGGAGAAGGCGGAGCAGCTCGCGCTCAGCTCCAAGTACAAGTCCGAGTTCCTTGCGAACATGTCGCACGAGTTGCGCACTCCGCTCAACAGCCTGCTGATCCTGGCCAAGCTGCTCGGCGATAACCCGGACGAGAACCTGACCGAGAAGCAGATCGAGTTCGCTCAGATGATCCATTCGGCCGGAAGCGACCTGCTCGAGCTGATCAGCGACATCCTCGATCTGTCCAAGGTCGAGGCCGGAAAGATGGAGATCAATCCGCACGACGTGTTGTTGGCAGACGTGCGAGATTACGCGCTGCAGTCGTTCGCTCCGATGGCCGAACAGAAGGAGCTGGACTTCGACATCACCATCGAGGAAGACGTCCCCGAGACGATCTTCAACGACGACCAGCGACTGCAGCAGATCCTGCGGAACCTCCTATCGAACGCGTTCAAGTTCACGCACAAAGGCGCGGTGAAGATGGAGATATCGCGGGCGAAGCCCGGCACCCGGTACTTCGACGAGGGCCTGGCGGATGTTCCGGACGTGATTGCGTTCGCCGTCACGGATACCGGGATCGGGATCCCGGCGGACAAGCTGCGGCTCATCTTCGAGGCGTTCCAGCAAGCCGACGGGACGACCAGCCGCAAGTACGGGGGAACCGGTCTCGGACTCTCGATCAGCCGCGAGATCGCGCGGGTCCTGGGCGGCGAGATCGGAGTGGTTAGCTCGGTGGGCGAGGGCAGCACGTTCACGCTCTACCTCCCGACTAAGCCGCGGAACCCCGAGCGGTCGCGCACGAACCTGGCGCCCGAACCGCGGGTCGGGGCGAGTGACTCGGTGCCGACCCCGCTCAAGTCGCGCGACCGGGAAGAGGCGGCCAGGGAGACGCCGCTCCATCCGGCGACCGACGAAGGGGCGATCGCGGTCAACCCCCTCCTCCTGGAGAACCCGCTGAACGACGATCGTGAGGGCCTCCAGTGGGGCGATCGGGTCCTGCTCGTCGTCGAGCACGATCAGGAGCTCGCGGGAAGCGCGCTCGAGGCCGGACGCAACCGGGGATTCAAGAGCCTCGTCGCACTCCGCGGAGAGACGGGTCTGGCCCTGGCGCACGAGTACAACCCCGACGCGATCATCCTCGACATGGACCTGCCGGCGACGGATGGGCTTGCCGTCCTCGAGCACCTCAAGCATCACCCGGACACGCGCCACATCCCCGTTCACATCATCTCCTCGGAGGATCATCGACACCGAGCGCTGCGCGCGGGCGCTGTCGCATACATCGAGAAGCCCGTGTCCGCCCCAACACTCGATGAGGCGCTGAATTCGATCTCCACGTTCATCGATCGGCGGGTGAAGAACCTTTTGGTCGTTGACGACGACGAAATGGCTCGCGATTCGATAGTCGAGCTGGTCGGCAGCGGCGACGACGTGATGATCTCGGCGGTCGGGTCGAGCGAGGAAGCGATCGCCGAGCTCGAAGCCAAACACTTCGACTGCATGGTCCTGGACCTGAAGCTCCCGAAGATGACCGGATTCGACCTGCTCGAGAAGGTGAAGAAGGACGAGCGCTTCACCGCTCTGCCGATCATCATCTACACGGGTAAGGAGCTCACGCGCAAGGAAGAGACGGAGCTCAAAAAGTACGCAGAGACGATCATCGTCAAGGATGTGAACTCGCCCGAGAGGCTGCTCGACGAAACAGCGTTGTTCCTCCACCGGGTCGAAGCCAAGCTGCCGCCCGAGAAGCGAAAGATGCTTGAGCAGCTACACAGCGCCGACGTCATCTTCCAGGGCAAGAAGGTGTTGATCGTCGACGACGACGTGAGGAACGCGTTCGCTCTCACGAACGCTCTCGAGGTACGCGGGATGGCGGTCCTCTTCGCCGAAACGGGCATGGACGCCATCGAGCAGCTCAAGCACCAGTCCGACGTGGACATCATCTTGATGGACGTGATGATGCCCGAGATGGACGGTTACGAGACGACCCGGATGATCAGGACCCTGCCGCGCTTCAAGCAGCTGCCGATCGTCGCCCTGACCGCCAAGGCCATGAAGGGCGATCGCGAGAAATGCATAGCTTCGGGCGCGTCCGACTACATCTCTAAGCCGGTAGAGATAGATCAGCTGCTCTCTCTGATGAGGGTGTGGCTCTACAAGTAATGACATCGCAGAGTCACGGATTGCACGTCGTCCCGTCGGGGACTGCCCTCGGGACCGACGATGTCGAGGAGATCGAGATGGATTTACTGCTCGAGGCGATCCATCGCGCTTACCACATCGATTTCAGGAACTACGCGCGCTCCTCGTTGAAGCGGAGGCTATGGCGTCGCGCCCACCAGGAGAACGTGGAAACGCTCTCCGCCTTGCAGGAAAGGGTGCTGCGCGATCCGATGTGCATGGAGAGACTGCTCAGAGATCTCTCGGTGAACGTGACATCGATGTTCCGGGACCCCAGCTTCTACAGAGCCTTCAGGACGAAGGTGGTTCCGATGCTCAAGACCTATCCCTTCCTTCGAGTCTGGCACGCGGGTTGTTCCACGGGGGAGGAGGTCTACTCGATCGCGATCCTGCTGCGGGAGGAGGGCCTGCTCGACAGGACGCGGATCTATGCAACGGACGTGAATGCCTCGGTTATCGACCAGGCGCGGGCCGGAGTGTTTCCTCTCGCCAAGATGCGCGAGTACACCAAGAACTACATGGACGCTGGCGGGTCCAGCTCTTTCTCCGACTATTACGTAACGGCTTACGAGGGAGCGAGATTCCAGCAGTCCCTCATGGAGAACACGGTGTTCGCAGAACACAATCTGGCTTCGGACGCCTCCTTCAATGAGTTCAACGTGATCATGTGCCGGAACGTGATGATCTATTTCGCCAAGCCGCTTCAAGACCACGTCCACGATCTCTTCTACAAGAGCTTGGGCATGTTCGGCGTCCTCGCTCTAGGACACAAAGAGTCGCTCAAGTTCAGCCGCCACGAGGAGAGCTACGAGGTCCTCGATCCGCTCGAGAAGCTGTATCGGCGGATCGCATGAAACCGTGTGACCTGATCGTCGTGGGATGTTCCTGGGGAGGTCTCGAGGCGCTGCGAGGTATCCTCGGCCCCCTCCCCGATACATACGAGATTCCCGTCGTTGCGGCGCAGCATCGAAGCCCTCAGGCGGTTCCCGGACATATGGCCAGCGCACTGGAGGCTCGCATCTCTTTACCCGTACGAGAAGTCGAAGACAAGGACACGATCCGGCCGGGTCACGTCTATATCGCTCCGCCCGACTATCACCTCTTGATAGAGCCTGGGAGCTTCGCCCTGTCCGTCGACGAGAAGGTGCAATACAGTCGACCTTCCATAGACGTGCTGTTCGAATCGGCAGCCGATGCGTATCGAGAGCGGCTCGTCGCGGTGATCCTGACCGGGGCGAACAAGGACGGAGCCGCCGGCTTCGCTCGTGTGAAGAAGAGGGGCGGGACGACGATCGCACAGGACCCTTCCACTGCAGAGCGCAGCCAGATGCCTCAGGCGGCCATCGACACGGGGGCGGCGGACATGGTGCTCTCGCTTGAAGAGATATCGGACGTATTGCTTCGCCTGAGCGCCGTAGGGGCGTCGGAAGGGGCAGGCCATGTCGGTTGACTCGAAGATCAACATCCTCCTCGTCGACGACCGTCCCGAGAATCTCCTCGCCCTCGAGGCGGTGCTGGAGCCGCTCGGTCAGAACCTCATCAAGGCCTCGTCGGGAGAGGCGGCTCTGAAGCAGCTACTCAACAGCGATTTCGCCGTCATCCTTTTGGACGTCCAGATGCCGGGGATGGACGGCTTCGAGACGGCGGAGCTCATCAAGGCGAGAGAGAAGACGCGGCACATCCCGATCATCTTCTTGACGGCGATCTCGAAGGACCCGCATCACGCTCTGCGTGGCTACTCGGTCGGGGCGGTCGACTACATCTTCAAACCCTTCGACCCCGAGGTGCTGCGTTCGAAGGTCGGTGTGTTCATCGATCTCTACAACCTGAAGTTCAAGGCCGAGCTGATGGCACATCGCGCTCTGCACGACACCCTCACGGGTCTGCCGAACAGAGCCTTGTTCCGCGACCGGCTCGAGATGGCGCTGAAGCGGATCCGTCGCCGCGCTAGCAAGGTTGCCGTGTTGTTCCTCGATCTAGACGGCTTCAAGCTCGTGAACGATGGCTTGGGTCACGAGGCGGGAGATCAGCTGCTGACCCAGGTGGCGAAACGATTGACGAAGGTCCTTCGCCCCTCAGACTCGGTCGCGCGCTTCGCCGGGGACGAGTTCACGATCCTGTCCGAGGGGATCCTCAACGACCAAGACGTCGTGGACATTGCCGATCGGATCTCCAAGGCGCTTGCCGAGCCCTATGTCTTGGGGCGCGATGAGGTCTCCATCTCCGCGAGCATCGGGATCGCCATCGCAGATGGTCCGGAAGACAGCCCCGACGCGCTGCTGAGAGATGCAGATGCGGCCATGTACCGCGCCAAGGAGGGCGGACGCGCTCGCTCCGAGACGTTCGACGGTGCCATCAACGAACGGGCGGCGCAACGTCTGGAGCTCGACAACTCCCTCCATCGTGCGTGGGAGCGCCGGGAGTTCGTTCTCCAGTACCAGCCCACCGTCCGCCTCGATACCGAAGAGATCGTCGGGGTCGAGGCACTCATCCGCTGGTGTCATCCGGAGCGGGGGATGCTGCCCCCGGCCGAGTTCATCGCCTCGACGGAGCTGAACGGTCTCATCGTGCCGGTCGGGGCCTGGGCGCTGGAGGAGGCGTGCCGTCAGGCTCGTCTGTGGCAGGACACGTCGCCGGAGATGGCGGGGCTGATGGTTTCGGTCAACCTGTCCGCTCACCAGCTCGCGCAAGCAGACCTGGTGGAAACGGTGTCGGCTATCCTGTCGAAGACGGGCGCGGATCCCGCTCGCCTGTGTCTCGAGATCACCGAGAGCGTGGTCATGGAGGACGCCGAGACGATCATTTCCTCTCTCCGCGATCTGAAAGCGCTCGGCATCAGCCTTGCGATCGATGATTTCGGCACCGGCTACTCCTCGCTCAGCTACCTCAAGCGCTTCCCCATGGACAGCTTGAAGATCGACCGGTCCTTCATCGATGGCCTCGGAACCGACCCCCAGGACAGCTCGATCGCCGAGGCGATAGTGAGCTTGAGCCATGTGCTCGGACTCACCGCGACGGCCGAGGGGGTCGAGAGCGCCGATCAGGTCGCATCCCTGCGCGCTCTCGGCTGCGATCTCGCACAAGGTTTCTATTTCGCCGCTCCGCTCGACCCGGACGACGTCGAGAAGCTGGTCTCCGATAAGAAGGATGGCTCGGACGAGCTGGGGAACGTTCTCACCCCGGCGTTTCCCAAGCTGTCGGAAGCAGAGGGTTAGTGCTTGCGGCATAGCCTCATGGAGTATTAGGTGCCCTGTTACCGGTGCGGCAAGGTGCAGACGGATCCACAACGTGGAGCTTCTC
The DNA here is from genome assembly GCA_034665685.1 of Actinomycetota bacterium. Classification (GTDB taxonomy): domain Bacteria; phylum Actinomycetota; class CADDZG01; order CADDZG01; family WHSQ01; genus JAUJNU01. Next base: position 7,518 of record JAXDJL010000006.1, read on the forward strand.
CCTGGGCGCGAGGTGTGGTCGGTGAGACGCAGATATTGATGTGTCCCGAGTGCCAGCAACTCGACCCCTCGTGGACGAACGAGCTGCAGAGGTGTCCCAATTGTGGGAGCACCCGCCTTTCCGTGGTGATCGGGTCATTGTCATGCCGATCCTGCAAGTACCTAGGAGAATGACCTCGATGGTCGAAAGCTATGCGACATGAGCTTCACTGTTTTCCCGTCCGTAGACATCACCGATGGCCGCACGGCGCGAGTTCTGCACGGCCGCTTCGGAAGCGAAACCGTTTACTCCGACGATCCCGTGAAGATCGCCAGTGGGTTCAGCAGTGCCGGCGCGCGCTGGTTGCATCTGGTTGACCTGGACGGTGCGAGGACGGGAGTGCGCGCGAACCGCGAGCTGCTGCTCGAGGTGGTGCGACGAGCCCCTTGTCCGGTGCAGGCGGGCGGTGGCGTCATGACAGCCGACGACGTCGAGGAGTTGTTGGCCGCGGGGGCGAACCGGGTGATCCTCAGCGCAGCGGCTCTCGTTGATCCCGACGCGGTAGAGGATGCCTGCGGACGGTTCGGTGAACGGATCGGAATATCTCTCGACGCGAGGGGAGCGGCGGCCGGGCAGGAGGCCTGGACGGTCGGGCCCGGGATCCCGTTGGCCGACGCCGTCGAGGCCTTCGGGCGCTCGGGAGCGTCATTCTTCGTCTATACGGACGTCGATCGCGATGGGTCACTCGTGGGCCCGGACGTCGACGCCCTTCTGAGGGTCACCAGCCTGACGGAGCTCCCCGTCATCAGCGCAGGAGGGATCGGGACCCTGGAGGACCTGAAGACGGTCGCGCGGCTCAGCGACTCGGGCGTCGCCGGGGTGATCGTGGGGCGCGCCCTGTACGAGAACAAGTTCGACGTGAAAGAGGCGATGCTCGCGGCCGAGGCGGTAGCCGGCGAAGAGGAGCCACTCGTCGAGCGATAGGACGACTCGGGAGACGACATCCGAGGGTTCGCACGGCGTGGAAGCGGGGAAGCAAGGTGGGACGCCCCCGACGTTAGGATTCCGGACCCATGACTACCTTTCTTCTGTACGACGATGC
>JAXDJL010000007.1:0-3259 GCA_034665685.1 Actinomycetota bacterium
ATTCGCGGTGGACGCCCAGCAGCTCGCGCTCCACCATCCCGGCGTACTTGCCGATCCCATGAACCTCGTGGACCACCAGGTCCCCGTCGGCGAGGTCGAGGGGGCCGGACGTCTGACGCTTGCGCGACTGGATGCGTCTGCGAGCGGCACCGGACCGGCGACCCGTGAGGTCCGACTCCGCCACGAGCGCCAGGTGCGCCCAGGGAAGAACGAACCCCCGTCCCAACTCGGAGACCACGATGGAACCGCCCGGCGGCGAGTCCGATGCGGGCGCGCTGTCCTCCAAAGAGAACTGCTGTCCCATCGACGCGAGGTTCTTTTGCAAGCGCTGCGCGGTCTCTCCGAGAGAAGCCGCTATGACCGCGCGGTATCCCTCCTTCACGAGCCGCCCCAGTCGTTCGGCGAGGACCTCGGGCTTGCCGGCGGTGGCGGCCCACGTCTCGACGCCAAGGTCCTCCGACCCGGGGTCGGCGAAGCTCGACATCATCACCAGCGGATCGGCGCCGGTCAGGACCTCGTCGAGCGGCGCGTAATGCCGCTCGCGAACGCCTGAGATGTTCGCCCACTCCTCTACCTGCTCGAGCACCTCGTCGGCGCGATCCCGCACCCTCTTCGGCTCCAGGATTACCGTCGCGGAGCCCTTCGGGAAGAAGTTGAGCAGCGGCTCGAGCCCACCCTTGATGCGCGGGAGCAACCTCTCGGCCCCCGGGATGAGGATCCCTTCGGCAAGTTGTGCGAGGGCCGGATCGTCGTCGGTTGCCATCAGCTCCTCGGCCCGCGCCTGCGTGGCCTCATCCGGGCGCAACTCACGACAGGGTGCGATCTCGACGACAGGGCAGTCACCGAGTGATCTCTGCGAAGCGAGAGCGAAGTCTCGAAGCGAGGTGATCTCGTCCCCCCACAACTCGACGCGCACCGGTCGTTCGCTCGATGGGGGGAAGACGTCGAGGATGCCACCGCGGACGGCAAACTCGCCTCGCCGTTCCACCATGTAGTTCCGCTCGTATCCCATGTCGACCAGAGCGGCGGTGGCTTGGTCAAGGTCGACCGTGCCGCCGTTCTCCAGTTTCAGGATCCGAACGTCGTCGCCCGGCGCCGCGACCAACTGTGTCGCGCCCTGCGCGGTCGTGACCACCACGAACACCTCGCCGCGCCCGAGCCGGGCGAGCACGTGCAGTCGCCGGCCCATCGTTTCGACCGAGGGAGACAAGGGTTCGCCCGGCAGCACCTCCCAGCCGGGGAACGTCTCCGCCCCGTCGCGACCCAGGAACGCGTGGATGTCTCGGGTTAGGTGCTCCGCCTCGTCGGCGCGAGAGGTGATCGCCAGGATGGGGCGATCCAGGTGGCGGACCAACGCCGAGAGGAGGAAGGGGCGTGCCGCATCGGGGGCCGTGACCGCCCCGCGCGCGCCCAGGAGCGCGCGAACGCGCTCCTCCGGCAACAGATCGAGGAGGGGTTGAAGCGATGCCACTGGCCCCAGTCTACGAGAGTGGGGATCTTCCTAGAGAGGGTCAGGGCCGGGTGTTGAACTCGTTCATCGCCCGCTCGGCCCCCACCTCGATGATCCGCTCCACCGCATCGGCCGCCCGCTCCAAGAGGTCCGGGAGCTCCTTGCGCTCCGCTCCCGAGAACCGGTCGAGCACGTGACCGACTGTTGCGTCACGTCCCCTTGGCCTCGACACGCCGACCCGCACGCGGAGGAACTCGTTCGAGCCGAGATGCGACACGAGAGACCGGAGGCCGTTGTGCCCCGCGGTCCCACCACCCGCCTTCAACCGGATCTCCCCGAATGGGATGTCGATCTCATCGTGGACGACGACCAGTCGTTCCAAGGGGGCCTTGTAGAAGTCCATCAGCTTGCGCACCGGGCGGCCGGACTCGTTCATGAAGCTGGTGGGGCGAGCGATCACAACGCGCGATCCAGCGAGGCTTCCTTCGGCTACTAGGCAACCGGAGCGATGACTCTTCAGCTTGCCGCCGACGCGCTCCGCCAGCTTGTGGACGACCATCGCGCCCGCGTTATGGCGCGTGTCCTCGTACTTCTCGCCGGGATTGCCCAATCCGACGACGATCCAACGATCGACCGCGTCGGGAGCGTGCCTCTTGAAGATGCCCACGGATGGCGGCCTGAAGGACCCGCGCAGCGGTCCCCCGGGTGAGTTCTAGGACTCCGAGTCGCCGGAGGCTTCGGCCTCCGCTGCTGGGGCTGCCTCGGCATCCTCCGTCTGGGCGGCCTCCGCGGCGGCGGCTTCCTCGACGAGCTCTTCGTCGGTCGCCTCGTGCACGACTCCGGCGCCCTCTTCCAGGGCCTGCAGCTCTTCCTCGGACACGGGCTCGCTCACCGAAGCAACGACCGCGTCGGGGTCCGTGAGGATCGTGAACGTGGGGAACTCCGGAAGATCCCCGATGCGGAGGGAGTCGCCGATGTTGAGGGCCGAGATGTCCACCTCGACACTCTGCGGCACCTCGGTGGCGCGAGCGCGAACCAGGATCATCGTGACCGGGTGCTCGAGGACGCCGCCCTCTGTTGCCCCGGGGGCCTCGCCCACGGCGTGGATCGGAACCTCGACGTCGACCTCCTGGGTCCTGTCGATCTTGATGAAGTCGGCGTGAAGAAGGGTGCCTCGCACGGGGTTCCGCTGCAGCTCCTTGGTGAGCACCAATGTCGCTCCCTCGCCGTCGATCTCGAGGTCGAGCAACACGTTCATCCCGGCGTCGCCCTGGAGGGCGGTCACGAACTCACGACGGTCGACCTCGACCGCCAGCGGAGCCATCCCGTGGCCGTAGACGATCGCAGGCACGCGGCCCGCGGCCCGGGTGCGATGAGCGAACCCCTTGCCCGTTCCCTCTCGCTTGGTCGCAACCAGCTTCACCTCAGCCACGTCATCCTCCGATTCGATCGAGCCAAACCGCCTGACGCGACCTCACCCTCCAAGCCTCAAGGAGGGGGCGCGCCTGCCACGTCCAAAGCAGGGCGGGCGGCCATTATCCCCGCAACCCCCCAATCCCACAACTCAGCAACCCAAAGATCAAAAGCAAAGGCGGTAGCGACGAGAACCAGCCACGGACCAGAGAGGTCCCGCAAAGGTTTTCTCCCTCGGCGAGAAAAGGAGCGCAGCGACGGCGCGCCCCCAACGAGAGTCAAGCCCGGCGGCACGAGCGAGGCGATGGGCGGTTGCTCCGAGGAAGCCTCCGCAGGAGCGGAGGAGCGAAGCGGAGGAGCGACGAGGACCGCGACGAGGGGCAATTGCACAGCGCC
>JAXDJL010000008.1:0-2880 GCA_034665685.1 Actinomycetota bacterium
GAGGAAACGGTCGACTTCTCGCCCAACTACGACGGTTACGAGGTCGAACCGGACGTACTGCCCGCCCGCTTCCCGAACCTCCTCGTCAACGGCTCGAGCGGGATCGCGGTCGGTATGGCGACCAACATGGCGCCCCACAACCTGGGCGAGGTCATCGACGGGGTGCTCGAGATCCTGCGCAACCCGGACATAGCGAGCGATCAGGAGAAGATGCTGAGCTCCTTGATGGGGCACATCAAGGGCCCCGACTTCCCGACGGGTGCGCTCATCGTGGGACGGCAGGGGATTGTCGACGCGTACACGACGGGCAAGGGCTCCATAAAGATGCGAGCGGTCTGCGAGATCGAGGAGGGACCGAAAGGGAACCCGCGCATCATCGTCACGGAGCTTCCCTATCAGGTCAACAAGGCGCGTCTACTCGGCAAGATCGCCGACCTCGTCAATGCGAAAGAGAGCCGGCTCGAGGGCATCTCGACCCTGAACGACGAGTCCTCGGACCGGGGCGGCATGCGGATCGTGATCGGCCTGAAGAAGGGCGCGGTCCCACAGGTCGTGTTGAACACGCTTTACAAGCGCACCCAGCTGCAGGACAACTTCGCCATCAACGCGCTCGCACTTGTCGACGGCATCCCACGAACGATGAACCTCGCAGAGCTGGTGGAAGCGTTCGTCACGCATCAGATCGAAGTGATCGTGCGCCGCACTCGCTACCGTTTACGCAAGGCTCAGGAACGCTCTCACATCCTCGAGGGCCTCATCATCGCCCTCGATCACATCGATGAGATCGTGGCTCTCATCCGTGCCTCGGTCAACGTCGAGGAGGCCCGCGGCGGGCTGATGGCGTCGTACGGGCTGTCGGAGATCCAGGCGAACCACATCTTGGACATGCCGCTCCGTCGCTTAACGGCCTTGGAGCAGGACAAGATCCGCGAGGAGTACGCGGAGTTGCAGAAGACGATCGCCGAGTTGAAGGCGATCCTTGCAGACCCGGCGCTCGTGAGGGGGATCATCGCCGACGAGCTAACCGAGATAAAGGAGAAGTTCGCCGACCCGCGCCGCACGCGGCTCATCCCCGATGAAGGTGAGTTCGACATCGAGGATCTCATCGCGGACGAAGACCTGGTGATCTCGACCTCGCGCGACGGTTACGTGAAGAGTGTCCCGCGGGATGTCTACCGGTCCCAGGGCCGGGGGGGCCGGGGCGTCAAGGGCGCCGGCCTGAAGGAAGGCGACATCGTCGAGCACCTCCTCACAACAACGGCCCACGCCTACCTACTGCTCTTCTCGAGCAACGGACGCGTCTACCGGCTCAAGGCCCACGAGATACCGAAGCGCGATCGCACCGCTCGAGGAACGGCGGTGGTCAACGTTGTTCCGATGCGGCCCGAGGATCGGATCGCAGCCGTGATCGACACGCGCGATTACGAGACGTACAGATACCTTCTGATCGCGACCAAGAACGGCATGGTCAAGAAGACCCTCTTCCGCGAGTACGACTCGTCGCGCAAGGAGGGGATCATCGCTCTCAACCTGAAGGATGGCGACGAGGTCGTGCGGGTCCGCCCCACCTCGGGGAAGAGCGACGTGCTGCTCATCACGAAAAAGGGTAAGGCGATCCGCTTCCGAGAGGACTTGGTTCGTCCCATGGGTCGCACGGCGACGGGCGTGATCGGCATCCGTCTCGACGACGACGACGAAGTGGTCGCTTGCGACGTGATCGACGACGATGCCGGCGAGCTGCTCCTCGTCACCGAGGCCGGATACGGCAAGCGCACGAAGCTCGCGCTCTACCCCCGGAAGGGCCGCGGCGGCAAGGGCGTGATCGGCATCAAGATCACGCGTCCGCGAGGACCCCTGGTCGGTGCATCGGTCGTCAAGCCGTCGGACGAGGTGTTCCTGATCTCCGACGACGGAGTCGTGATCAGGATGGGCGTTGACAGCATCTCCCGGCAGGGACGGGCCGCCACGGGCGTGCGCGTGATGAATATCGCGCCGGGCGCAAAGGTGAGCGCGGTTGCTCCGGTCGTGGGCGAGTCCGATGAGGTCAATCAACCCCAGTTGCCTGCCTAGCGGCGGCGAAGGTCCTTCTGCACTTAGGATTCAAGCTGTCCGAGGGATGAGTGGGGCCGGGTGGCCGATCGACGCCGGGAGAGCGTGTGTCTTCAACAGGAGATAGACCTGATGTCTGGGGTCGGGGGACGGAGCCGGCTCCTTCATCCACCGGTGGACACCTGCCTCCTGAGATCGACCCCACGGGCCCTCTTTTCGATCCACTGATCTCTCCGCTGCCCGAGGAGAGCCCTCCGAGCGCCCCGGACGGTTGGTCGCGAGCCGAACCCGCTTCTCGGCGAACGGAACCGGAGAGTCCGGAGACGCGCCCTCAACCTCCGACCCGCAGGCCCCCACCCGAACGCGCCCCCCAGAGAGGACGACCTCGCGGACGCGTCGCCCTTCGCCGAGTGAAGCGGACGCTCCGGCACATCGATCCGATGAGCGTCTTCAAGGTCTCGATCATCTATTACGCGTGTCTGCTCGTTATCTGGCTGATCATCGTGGCGATCATCTACAGCATCTTGAACGGCGCGGGGCTCTTCGACACGATCGAGAAGGTTGTGGTGAAGGACCTCGTGCTCGTTGAGAAGGATTGGCAGATAACTCTCGGGCTGGTGGAGAAGTGGGCCTTCTTCGTCGGCGCCATCCTTACGGTTTTCGGCGCATTGGTTAACGTCTTCCTCGCCTTCCTCTACAACGCGATCTCCGATGCTGTTGGCGGCGTTCAGATGACGTTCGTCGAACGCGACATCTAACTTCCGGGATCCAGCGGGGATGGTTGCCGACGTGAAGAGCGACCGTCTGATGATCATCCTGAAGGATGTAACG
>JAXDJL010000009.1:0-5510 GCA_034665685.1 Actinomycetota bacterium
CGGCCCTTGAAGTCCGGGATCAAGACCTCGATGCCGCAGTCAGGCGCGTCGGCTCGGATGGCGCGGATGGTCGCGGCCCAATGCTCCGCAGCACCGTCGGGGAGGTCGTCGCGTGCGACACCCGTCACCACCGCGAACTTGAGACCCATCAGACGCACGGCCTCGGCGATCTTGGCCGGCTCCTCCGGATCGAGTGCGGCCGGCTTAGTCGTCATCACGTCGCAGAACCCGCAGCGGCGCGTGCAGAGGTCCCCACAGAGGAGGAAGGTCGCCTCGCGCGCCTCCCAGCATTCGTAGATGTTCGGGCAGGCAGCTTCCTCGCACACCGTGTGAAGACCGCGCTCGCGCATGATGCTGCGGAGCTCCTTGAAGTTGTCGCCCTGCTGCACGCGCACCTTCAGCCATTCCGGACGACGCTGCGGTCTTCCGGCCCCCTCACCGGGAGCTGCCCGCAGAGGGACGCCGCGCCGAAGGTCCCGCTCGATCTGTTCGCGGGTCCGAAGCGTGGGAGCGACGATCTGTGCCATCTAAAGGATCCGCATCAGAACTCGGCCAGCTTCCTCATCTCTTGTTCGATCTGGTCGACATCGAGGAGGAACCAGCTCTCCAGCGTGGGAGCGAACGGCATGGCCGGAACATGGGGACCCGCCAGCCGCACGACGGGCGCGTCCAACTCGAACAGGGAGTGCTCGGCGATCTGTGCGGCGATCTCCGCGCCAAGTCCGAGGAACTTGTTGTCCTCGTACACCACCATCGCCTTGCCGGTCTTGCCGACGGAGCTGAGGATCGTGTCGATGTCGAGCGGGTAGAGACTGCGGATGTCGATCACCTCGACGTCTATGCCGTCGTTCGACAGACGTTCGGCGGCCTCGAGGCAGTAGTGGTGCATGAGCCCATAGGAGACGCAGGTGACGTCGTTCCCCTCGCGCCGGACCTCGGCCTTCCCGAACTCGATCGTGTACCTCTCGTCGGGAACCTCACCCTTGATCGAGCGATAGCACTTCTTGTGCTCGAGGAAGATGACGGGGTCGCGATCCTCGATCGCTTGGGCCAGCATCCCCTTGGCGTCGTAGGGCGTCGACGGAGCGACGACCTTGAGCCCGGGTACGTGGGCGAAGAACGCTTCGATGGATTGCGAGTGATAGAGGGCCCCGTGGACTCCGCCCCCATATGGCGTTCGGATCACCATCGGGACCTCGAAGTCTCCGTTCGAGCGGTAACGGATCCGGGCGGCCTCCTGCACTATCTGGTTGAAGGCCGGGAAGATGAAGTCCGCGAACTGCATCTCGGCCACGGGGATCAGTCCGTCGATCGCCATGCCGATCGAGATGCCCGCGATCAGACACTCGTCGAGCGGGGTGTCGAGCACGCGATCCGTGCCGAACTCCTCCTGGAAGTCCATCGTGACGCGGAAGACTCCACCGCGCGCCCCCACGTCTTCGCCGAGTACGACGATCCGCTCGTCGCGGCGCATCTCTTCCTGAAGCGTGTCGTGGATGGCGGTCACCAAGTTCTTCTCGGTCATCACACGACCTCCAGATCCGCGTAGACGTTCTTCATCGCAGTCATCGGGTCGGGGAAGTCGGCCTCTTCCGCTTCCTTAGCGCCCTGGCTAACCTCGGCCTTGGTCTCCTCGCGGAGCGCCTCGATCTTCTTGTCGTCCAGGATGCCGAGGGACTTCAGGTACGTCTCGAAGCGCGGGATCGGATCCTTCTTCTTCCATTCGTCGACCTCTTCCTTCGACCGATACGTGCGATCGTCGTCGTCCGAGGTGTGTGCGTAATAACGATAGGTACGAAGCTCGATGAGCGAGGGACCCTCGCCCGCACGCGCTCTGTCGACGGCTTCTCGGGTCAGCCGGTAGCACTCGAGGATGTCGTTGCCGTCGCCGACGTGGCCCGGCATGCCGTAACCAGCGGCCCGGCCGTGCACCGTGCCGGCGACCTGCATCGACTCGTGCACGCTGATCGCGTACTGGTTGTTCTCGCAGATGAAGACCATCGGGAGCTTGTGGATCCCGGCGAAGTTCATCGCGCCGTGCCAGTCGCCCTCGGAGGTGCCTCCCTCTCCGAACCAGGTCCCCACGACGGAGTCCTCTTTCTTGATCTTCTTCGAGTAGGCGATCCCCGCTCCATGGAGCACCTGCGTGGCGATCGGCGACGAGCCCGTGATGATGTTCCTGCTTCTGGATCCCCAGTGCGCCGGCATCTGACGGCCGCCGGACGACGGGTCGTCCCTCTTGCCGAACAGGCCGAGGAAGACGTCCTTGGGGGTGAAACCGGCTACGAGAGCGAGGGCCATGTCGCGGTAGTAGGGGCAGAAGACGTCCTTGCCCCGCTCGAACGCCCATCCCGAACCGACCTGAGCGCCCTCGTGCCCCGACACCGGCACGACGAACGGAGCCTTCCCCATCCGGTTCAACGCCCATTGCCTCTCGTCGCAGGCGCGCGCCGAGAGCATGTAGCGATACATGCCGAGAAGGTCCTCTTCCTTGAGGCCCAGCTCCGTATGCAGGTCCTTGGCTTTAGCCATCTACTTCTCCCTCTCCCCTCTACGAGCCCTTGCTCAGGGCGTCATGCTCCACATCAGTCGGAACGTGGAGAGACGCCGCGTGAGTCCAAACGAGCGGTACGTCGAAAACCTCGGATAGATAGTTCGCCGCGAGCTCCGACGCTTCCTTGACTGAGGTCTTTTGACCCGACTCCGCCTCTATCGAGGTGACCCAACGATCCTGGATCCCGCAGGGCACGATACCGCCGAACATCGAGAGGTCGGTTGCCACGTTGAGGGCGAACCCGTGCATGGTTATGCCCCGGGTGATCTTGACGCCGATGGCGCCGATCTTGTTCTTGCCGACCCACACGCCGGTGTGCTCGGGATCCCTGAAGGCTTCGACGCCCAAAGCGGCACACGTCAGGATCAACGCCTCCTCGAGGTTGCGCAGGTAAGCCAGAACGTCATAGCGCTCACCGAGGCTCATGATCGGGTAGCCCACCAGCTGTCCGGGGCCGTGGTACGTCGCTCGGCCCCCACGGTCCACCTTGAACAGCGCGATGCCCTTCGCTTGCCTCTGCACCTCGTCGTAGACCAGATCCTGCTCGAGAGCGCGCCGTCCCAACGTGTAGGTCGGAGGGTGTTCGAGAAGCATCAGGGAGTCGCCGGTGTGCCCGTCGAGCCGGCCGAGGTAGAGCTCGCGCTGCCAGGCCCACGCGGCCGAGTAGTCCACTCGTCCTAGCCAAGCAGCTGTTAACACCGCGCTCCCCTCTACAGGTAAGACGAAAGCTCTGACGAGAAGTCCGTTGTCTCGATCCGCTCGCGCAGGCTGGCGAGGAACTTAGCCGCCTCGGCTCCATCGATGATCCTGTGGTCCCACGACATCGGCAGGAATCCCATGCTTCGGATGCCGATCGCGTCGTCCTCCGTCACTATGACGCGCTTCTCGATCGCCTCGAAGGCCAGGATCGCGGCCTGCCCCCTGGGGATGATCGGCACGGACATCTTCGAGCCGAAGGGTCCTGGGTTCGTGATCGTGAACGTGCCCCCGGCAAGGTCATCCGGAGTCAGCTTCTTCGTTCGAGCTCTCGTGGCGATGTCGTTGATCGACCTTGCCAGCCCGACGAGGTTCTTTTCGTCGGCACCGTGGATCACGGGAACGATGAGCCCGCCGCCCTCGAGAGCAACCGCAATCCCAAGGTTCACGTAGTGCTTGACGAGATTCGCCTGGTTGGCTTCATCGAAGGTCGCGTTCACCTCCGGCATCTCGGTCAGGGTCTCGCACACCGCCTTCGCCAGGAAGGGCATGAACGTTAGGTTGAAGCCCTCTCGTTCCTGGAATCGGCCCTTCGCGCGCCCTCGAAGCTTGACGATGTCCGTCCAGTCGGCCTCGACCGCGTTCCACGCGCGGGCCGTCTCACGACTCGACGCGACCATGTGCTCGGCCGTCCGTCGGCGGATGTTCGTCCAAGGAACGAGCTCTTCGCGCTCGCCCGGCTGACGCTTGCTGCCCGAATCGGGGGCCGGGGCACGAGCCTCTTCACGCTGCGGCTGTGGTGCGGTTCCTCCACCCCCCGCGGCAGCGGCCGGAGCCGCAGCGGCGGGAGCCGCGGAGCGAGACTTGCGCTCCTCTACAAAACGAAGGACGTCTTGCTTGCGGATCCGCCCGCCGGTCCCCGTTCCTGCGACGTCGTCGAGATTCACGTCGTTCTCGTCGGCCAGACGCCGGACCAGGGGGGAGATGATGCCCCGCTTCGATGCGTCGCCGGCGGCCTGGCTCTGCTGAACGGCGGCCGCGGCCTGAGCGGGAGCCCCTTCCGCCTGACCTCCCGTGACGCTCGGCTCGGGCTCGCCGCCTGCGTCCGCGCCTTCCGCTGACTGATCCTTGCTCTCACCAACGTCGGCGCGGCGCTCCTCTTCACCCTCGGACGCCGCCTCTTCTTCGTCGGCCGCAGCGTCCTCGGATCCATCCTCCTGAGCGACCTGCTTCTCGCCTTCGCCACCGGAATCGTCGGCCGCGGCCTCGGACTTTTCCTCGCCGTCGTCCTTCTTCTTCTCGCCTTCATCCGAAGACGAGTCGTCCGATGAGTCTCCCGAGTCCACGTCGCCCTCGCCGATGACGGCCAGGGCCGTGCCGACCGAGACGGTGTCCCCTTCCTGAACGAGGATCTTCTGGAGCGTCCCGGCCGCGGAGGAAGGAACCTCGGAGTCGACCTTGTCGGTGGAGATCTCGACGAGGAGCTCGTCCTCCTCGACGGTGTCGCCCTCCTGTTTCAGCCACTTCGTGATGGTGCCTTCGACGACGGTCTCGCCGAGCTGCGGCATCTTTACCTCTGTAGCCATGCGGCCGAACCCTCCCTTGAGCTAGCTCAGAACACTGCCCGCGCCCGAAGAAAAGCTCGGGGGACGCAATCGCGAGATTACTCCCCCGGCCTTCCTTCGGTTGTTGACGGAGCAGCGCTCCGAACGCGGAAGAGCTAGGTGGTCTTCTTCCTTCTCAAGCCCAAGAGACTCACGAGCAAGGCGAGGCCGCCGAGTCCGATAGCGACGAAAACAAGCACGTCTGAGTCGTCGTCCTCTTTCTCCTCACCAGCGTCGTCACCCGAAGTGGTCCCCGCGCCGCCGGCTGCCGTCAGCTCCTCGACCTGGGCCTCCAGCGCGTGAACGTCCTCGTGGAGCTCCGCGAGCAGACCCAGCTGACCCCCGGCTTCCTCCGATCCCACCTCGATGATGTTCACGTGAGGCGCGGGCGCGTCGGAATCCTCCGGCCCGATCCACCGCACCACCTCACCGCCGGCATAGGTCTGGAGCGAGGGGAACTCGAGATCCGCAGGTTCGTCCGGAACCTTTGCGCTGAACCCGAACTCGTCGAACTCACCGGGCTTGATCTCGCCGCCGGACCAGGTCACCGAGCCGACGACCTCGTTCACCTTCTCGCCGAACACCTCGATGGGCTCGTCGAGCTTCTTCATCTTCACGGTGCGGTCCCAGCCATCCTTAGGCTGAAAGCTGACGAA
>JAXDJL010000010.1:0-10753 GCA_034665685.1 Actinomycetota bacterium
GTGGAGGGCACGCGCAAGATCTTCTTCACTGAGAAGAGCGGCGCGATCCGTGTCATGAAGGGAAGGAAGCTGCTCACTCACCCATGCGCAACTCTGGATGTGAACGACGACGGTGAACGAGGCCTGCTGGGGATCGCTCTCCATCCGGGATTCGCCCATAACCACAAGCTGTACGTCTATTTCACCAACGCGAACCCACTCGAGAACCGCGTTGCGCGCTTCGTCGTAGAGCGCAACCGTTGCACCAAGAAACGCGTAGTGATCGAGGGGATCCCCTCCAATACCAACCACGATGGCGGTCAGATCGAGTTCGTGGACAACCATCTCTTCGTCTCGGTCGGTGAGGCCGGCGATCCCTCGCAGTCGCAGGACAAGGAGAGTCGTCTCGGAAAGGTCTTGCGCTACGAGCCCACCGGCAAGATCCCGAACGACAACCCCTTCGGCAACTCCGTATGGAGCTACGGTCATCGGAACCCCTTCGGCTTGACGCACAAGCCGGGGACGAATCACATCTACTCGACGGAGAACGGGCCGGACTGCGACGACGAGCTGAACCGCATCCGGCGGGGGCGGAACTACGGCTGGGGAGACGGGTACCAGTGCGGCACCGCGGGGGTGGGGCCGAATCCGAAGGGACCGATCCTCAGATGGTCGTCGGTGATAGTCCCCACCGATCCGTGGTGGTACCTGGGCCGCATGAAGTCGTTGTCGAACTCGCTGTACGTAGGCGACCACGGGAGCGGGGCACTGCATCGCATCCTGATGAACGACCGCGGCACGAAGGTGATGGGAGATCGCGTCATCTTCGACTCGGCTGAAGGGATCACAGATGTCTCCAAGGGCCCGGGAGGGTGGCTCTATTTCCTGACGACCAGCGGGATGTTCCGGATCGTTCCGACTAGCTAGAGATACGTCCCGCCCGAGTCGCTGCCTGAACCGGGACGTTGCCCGGGGGCCGGCAAGCTGCGGCGTCTCAGCTCTTCCAGCTGCGCGCGTCCCTCCATCTGCTGCGCGAAGAGCATCGCCTGGATGCCATGGAAGAGTCCCTCCAGCCACCCAACCAATTGAGCGTGAGCGATCCGCAGCTCGGCTTCGCTCGGCGCACCCTCGTCATCGAACGCGATAGATAACGTCGCCAGCTCTTCCTTCAGATCGTCGGACAGGACTTCACTCAGCTCCTCTAGCGACGCTTCGTAGATTTTCTTCAGCCGGGCCCTGCTGGCTTCATCCAGAGGGGCGTGACGGAGTTCGTCTAGGAGCTGACGCACCATCGTCGCGATCCGCATGACCTTCGCCGGATGCTCGACGGCGTCGCGTGTCTGCTCGTTCTGGTGGGGTTCTTCGGACGCCGGCTCCTGGCCGGGCATGACTATGGTCTGCTGGTTTGCTGGTTCGGTCATGTCTCTTCCTGTCGCCGCCGGGATCCCCGATCATTCCGCCTGGGATCTCCCGGTTTGGGGTTCCCAGAGGGCATCTGCGGGTAACACGGGATCATGGATGACGCCCGGATCACACCATACGAGGACGGCCCGCTTCTCGTGCGCGGGCAGTTCGAGCTGGTCGATCAAGACGGCAATGCGATCGAGGTGACTCGCAAGACGATCGCCCTGTGTCGCTGCGGGCGTTCCCGCTCGAAGCCCTTCTGCGACGGGATGCACAAGTTGGCCGGGTTCAAGGCGCCGAGCGGTCGGCAGGAACGCCCGAGAACCGTTGCCGCAACCGACGACGAGATGACGCTGCACGTCGGATAACTCCGGCGCCGTATGGCACGCCTCCCATCAAGATCCGACGACCCAAAGCGAGCCACATGCAGATGCCGCGCTCGAGCACCCACGCTGGGGCGAACCAGGACGTGGACGGCGGAAAGTAGAGCCGTCCTCCGGCACGCCTGCGACCTCGTTCCGCCAGGGCAACAAGGGATAGCTCGGCGGCGACAAGGGCCCCGAGCCTCCGCCGAGCGAGTGCGGCGATCGTCAGCGGGACGACCGACAAGAAGGCGATCAACCGCCCAGGAAGAGCGAACTCGTCATATGCCTGTCGCACGCGTTGCGACAGGAAGTGACCGGTGTCCGGTGGGAGCCGGCGAACGTAAAGATCGAGTGGAGCACCCAACCGCCCACCGGCCGACTCGACCGTCCGGATCAGCTCGAGGTTCTCAAACAAGACGTCGCCGTCGTACCCATCAGTTCGCCGCAGGATCTCCGTCCGGACCGCGAGCGTGCCCGGATAGTCGGCGCCGAAGCTCCGGTTCAGCAGTGAACGCGCTGAGTCCCAGCGCGCGTGCCACGGGAGAGGACTGAAGTAGTTCTGGGGACGCACGAGGTCGAATCGGTCGAGTAGCTCGATGGTCCGCGCCAAAGCGGGGCCGCCGTATCGCACATCGTCATCCGCTATCACCACCTTGCCCGAGGACACCACCCCAAGACCTGTGAGAACCCCAGCCACCTTCCCGTTGAGGCAGCTGACGTCCGGGGCCACCGGGATGTGTGTGACGAACCCACCCCACGCCCCGCGGTGAGCTGAGAACACGCCATCGGAGGACGCGTCGACGACGATCACCTCCATCGTGAGAGAGAGGTCACGCAGGTAATTCGTCAACTCGCCGCCGGATCGATCGGACCCCGCTTTGATCGGTAGGAGGTAAGACGCGCGCGCTGTTCCGGTCACGCTCGCAAGGGCACGCGGTCGCTCCCAAGGAGCGACGAACGATCCGATGACCAACTATCCAAGAGATGGCGTGTCCACCGGTCCTCGAGAAAGAGAAGGGATCGCGCGCCGAAGATGATGTCGGCGGTCAAGGTTGGGTCTTGGCGAGCCAGCCCACCTCCAAGATCGTGCGCCGCTATCTGCTCGTGCACGGAGTCGGCTTCGACGTGCTCGTCGAAAAAGAAGGTTGCGTCTTCTCCGAACCCAAGCCGTCGGAGGCCGTTGCCGTAGCGACGGTTCGGTTCGGTCGAAGTCATCTCGAACAGCGCTAGGTGCCCGACGATCGCTCCTCGCCATCGGCGGTGGAGTCCGAAGAAGGACATCAGATTCACCGTCGCAAGAGTGGCACCGGGAAGGGCATCCAGATACGCGCCGTAACTCGCGTCCAATCCCACAGCCCCCATGCTCCGCGCGAACAGGACGGCATGGATGCGCTCCGGGTCCCCCCCTCCGTACTCGTCCGTCTGGATCTCCAGGAGCGCTGCCTTCGGAGGTCCCTCCAGTCGGGGGATCGCCCACGAATGAGGGTCCGCTTCCTTCAACTGGTACGCCGACCGATGAATCATGAACTCGATGAACTGCGCGGCGGTTCCGCGCGTCTCGAGATAGCGCGCAAGCGACGGGCCGCCGTCTGACCCGGCGAGCTCGATGAGGTGCGCTGTCACCGAGGAGGAACCTGCGTCCCGGTCCACCGCGCCGAACAGGGCGGCCTCGAACCTCTCCTCGAGTGCCGCCCGAAAGGCGAGCAGGGAAGGGTTCCACTCCCAACGCTCGTCGACGTCATCGAACCCGCGGTAATGCAGCTCGTAGCAGCAATAGAGGGCCAGGTGGAAGTCATCCCCCGACAGAGGATCCCCGTCGAACGTCAGTGGTGTCCGCCAGGCATGCGGTTCCGTTACCAGATTTGAGAACAGCAATTCAGTCAGGGGGCCGCGTGCTCCCGGCAGAAGCATGCATCTCTCCTTTTTGGGGAAGTGAGGGCCCCAAACGGCCGGGGCCCTCGATCAGCTTGTCGAACCTATTTTTTACGGAAAGCGGTACCGGTAAACGCCGCGCCCGAAAGTCGCCACGATCAACATGTCCTTGTTCCCAGGCTTCAGCTGCAAAGAGAAGACCGGGGCTCGCGGAAGACCCTTGCCCAGGAGGGCCCAGCGGCTCCCCTTCAGATCGTTCGAGATGAACACGCCGATATCCGTGGCGACGATCAGTTGCCGCCCGCGTCTGATCACGTAGTTCGCCGGCACGTTCGGCAGGTTCCCGGAGATGTTCCGGAACGTCTTCCCCGAGTCGGTCGATCTGAAGACGTGGCCGCGGCCCAGGTTCTTGGGCTTCTCGCCGACAACGCCCGGCGCGCCCCAGCGCCGGCCCGCATACCCGCCTTCGGTGATGTAAACGGTCTTCGGGTTTTTGGTATCGATCTCGATGCCGCTGATGAACCGGTTCGGAAGGCCCTTCGCTTTGGCGATGTGCCAGCCATCCGACGTCAAGGGCTTCGGCGGCTTGGATCCTCCGACGTTGGTGGCGAGACCGTTCGCGAACGGCGTCCCCTGAGTGATGACGTCGCAGAATCCGCAGTAGCCGACGTAAGCCGCTTTACCTCGAAGAGCTACCGCCGAGAGTCGGTTGTCGGCATCGTGCTCGCTGCTGGTGGCCGCTGCGTCGCCCGGTTGCGTACGCGTCCCCAAGTCGAACACCTTGCGCCAATCGTTCCCGTTCCCTGCGTCGTCCGAGCTGGAGGGACTCGTGGTGTTCGCGCCGTAGATCGTCTCGCGGATATCGCGGCCCCCCACCATCAGGTGGAGCGGGTCCTTCGGATCCATGATGAACGGAGTGCCGAAGGCTGGGTTGGCAAGGAGCGGATCGATGTCCTTCCAGTTCTTACCCCCGTCGATCGTCACGGCCATGACGGCGCCGACGTACTCCTCGTAGGCGATGTTGCTGTTTAGGGGATCGACCGCTGCATAGAAACCGTCACCACCGAAGACGGTGATCTGCTTGCCCTCCGGAGTGATCTTCATGTGTCCGTTGTCCTGGAGGCCCGCGTACACCGTGCCATCCTTTGCGATCCGCGCGTCGTAGGGCAGAAGTGTGTTGAATCCTTGGTTCGCTCCCTTGCCCCACTTCGTGTTGTCGAACTCCTCACCCTCTTGGGCGACCTGGCGGTAGACGCCGCCGTCGTTACCGACGATGAACGTGACGCCACCCTCGCCGTCGGGCACGTAGATCGCGCCGTGTTGGTCTGGATGCGTCGTGGAGCTCGTGTCGACCTGTTGATTGGTCGGGCAGACGGGTAGAGGCGAGTTGAGGAAGAGGCAGGTGTCGCCGCCGAAGTAACGGCCGATCACCTTGAACTGCGACTTCGAGTCCTGAGGTTGGAGGGTGCTCTGGTTCTGCCAGACCTCCTCCAGACCGAACGTAAGCCGGGTCGGCACCCCATTCACCTGACGGGTGGGGTCGGGCTTGATCCATTCGTTGTACCAAGCCTGAACGCCGGGAGCGTAGAGAGACGCGACCTGTGCGGTGCCGATCAAGGCGGAACCGGTGGCCGGCTCCTGCAACTCGGCGGCATCGGCCATCTTCGTCCAGTTCTTTCCGAAGTCAGAAGAGACATAGATCCCGTCCAGAACGGTGTTGTACGGAGTAGGTCCGGCCGGGTTGGGCTCGTTCCCGAAACCCGGAGCGCCCCCGTTGAACTTCACGGCATCTTGAACGAGTGCGTACACGTAGTTGTGGTTCTGATCGACGCCATGGGCGGCGCCGAGCTCGATCCGGCCCCGCTGATCGAGAGGGGTGAATCCGGGTGTCTCGAGCCGTTTGAACGACCCCGGCTTCCCCCGTCGCGACGAGTACAGGCCGTTGGCCTTCGCCTGAGGCTTGCCGTTCGAGTTGGGCGCGTTGCCGGCCCGCCAGCCAACCGCGGCCAGGACCTTTCCGCCCTTGTGCTCGAACTTATCGGGGGCCTGCACCACCACATCGGTCACCATGTTGCGAAGGAAGCAATTGGAACGGTAGGGGTGTCCGATGCACTTGCCGGAGAGCGTGGGCAGCCGCACGTTCTTGAACGTCTTCGCTCCATCAACCGAGCGGTAGAGGCCGAAGCCCGTTGCTGCGTAGATCTTCTTCGGGTTCGTTGGGTCGACGGCGATCCGGAACCCAAGAGCACCGGCGGGCACTCCCTTGGCCCGCTTCCAGCTCTTCCCGCCGTTGGTCGACCGGTAGACCCCGAGTCCACTGAGTGAGGTGCCGCCGAACGCGTTGTCTCCGGTAGCGACGATCAAGGTCCCGCCGCGCGCCGGGGAGTACCCGACCGACCCCACGATCTGAGTCGGCAGACTGTTTCCAACCGACTTCCACTTCTTTCCGAAGTTGCGAGATTTCCACACTCCGCCATTCGCGACCGCCGCGTACACCACGTCTGTCTTGGGATTGATGGCGAAATCTGAGATCCGTCCCTCGACGAAGTGCAGGCCGAGCCCGTTCGTCTCGTCGTAGCCCTCGACGGCAGAGTCGAGCGGTGCCCCGTTGCCCACCGGCGACCATGCCCCGGACGTACCCGGGATCCGAGCGGCAGCCGAACTCCTCAGGATGGCAGAGCGCTGGCGAAGTGCGTTCAACAGCGCGCCGGCCTTGACCTGAGAGAAGGGCGCCGCCTGACGGGCCGCCATCGAAGCGTTGAAGAGCGCAAGTTCGCCGAAGGACTCCGGGTGCTTGCGTCGCACGCAGGTTCCTGCCGGCGCCTCGATCTCGCCCGGCCCCCCTTGATACTGAGGCAGAGCCGGCTCGAGCGAGCGGCCCATCTCCTCTTCTTCGGCAGCCTGGAACCCAGGGGGGCACGAGCCCGAGGCCGCGAGCCTCTCGGCCGGAGCACGCATCACCGCGAACAAGGACGCGATCACAGCCAGGGTTGCCAATGCCGCGAGAACTGCGATCAGACCTCGTCGTCTGAGAGAAACCGGAAAGCTCATGCGTTTAGCTCCTAGCAGTTAATGCGTCGTGATCGTCGAGACCTCGGAAGTCCCTCGCCTGTAGCGTTTGTGTTGCTTGGGCCAGAACGCGCGGAACGTGGCCTCTTGGAAGTTCGCTCGTTTCCGGAACGTGGTGCGGCACTCGTCGTCGGTGCGCTTCTCTGCGACCGTCACCCATGCGTCGCCCTTCTTGCGTTGCAACTCGACCTTCGTTCCCGCCAGCGCCTTCAGCGCCGTTGCGGACTTGGTGCACGCGAACAGCCGGGTCTTGAAGGACAGCCTGCGACCTCGGGCGGGAGTGAGGTTCGACGGGGACATCCTGACGAACGGCTGCAGATCCTTGGTCGCGGTTCTCGCGGTGCCGAACTTGTACAGCCACACGCCGCGACCGTACGAGCCGATCAAGGCAACGTTCGAGTTGTTTGGCTTCAGCTGGATCGAGCTGATCGGTGAGGCGGGGATCCCCTTCAGTGGAGCCCACTTGCTGTCCCGACGACTGCTGTTGGAGATGAACGCGCCCTGATCGGTCCCGACGATCAGTTGCTTGCCCTTCGGCTCCACCCACAGAGCAGGGATGTCGGGGATGTTGCCGGAGATGTTCGTCCAGTGGACGCCTCCGTCGACGGACTTGAAAACGTGTCCCTTGCCGATGTGTTGGTTCGGATCGTTCTTGTCGCCGGGGCCGACCCATCGCCGGCTGTAGCCGCCGAGCACAGCGATAACGGTCTTCTTCGACTTGTCTCTAGGGTCGATCGCAATCGACGTGATGAACCGGTTCGGCAGACCCTTGGGCTTCACGATATGCCACCCGTTCGGGGTCCCTGCCTTCGGCGGCTCCGAGCCGCGGATGTTGGTGGCGATCCCGTTCTTGAACGGATAGGGAGTGTTCAATCGGTCGCAGGGTCCGCAGAAGCCGACGTAGGAAACGTCGCCGCGCGTGTCGATAGCCGTCTGCTGGTTGTTCGGAGGCTCGGGGGCGTCCGGAGGAGGGTTCGCGAGCGGCTTCGCAGTCCCCAGGTCGAAGACAGTGAGCCAATCCTTGCCATCGGTCGCAACATTGGCGCCGAAGAGAGTCTCGTTGATCTGCCGTCCACCGGTGACGATGTGCTTGGAGTTCAGCGGATCCATCGTGAAGGGATTGACGAACCTCTTGCTGTCCGCAGGTGGCTCGACACCTCGCCACGAGACCCCCCCATCGGTCGTGACGTTCATCAGCCCGCCTTGGACGGACTCGAATGCGTAGTCACTGTTCTTCGGTGCGACGGCAACGAAGGTTCCATCCGCGCCGATCGTTTCGAACTGCTTGAAGTCGTCCTTGGGATTGATCCGCATGGTTCCGTTGTCCTGCAGACCCGCGTACACGACCCCGTCGTTCGCGATCATGGCAGAGTACGGAAGGAGGGTGTAGAGACCGTTCTTCTGGGTGAGCTCCCAGCTGTTCTGATCGAAGTCATCCGTTTGAGTAGCGACCTGCTGCGCGAGACCCCCGTCGTTCCCGGCGAACAACCTGACCTCATCCGTCTCCGGGTCGGGGATGAACAGAGCTGCGTGCTGGTCGGGGTGGGTCGTGGTGACGTCGGCTTGCTTGTTAGCGGCGCAGTTGGTCGCGACGAGCAAGCAGTCGGCGCTGCCGTAATAGGCGCCGATCACCTCGAACTTCGTAGCAGAGGTGTTGTGTGGAAGCTGGTTCGGCGATTGCGTCTGCCAGATCTCTTCGAGGCCCATCAAGAGGCGCGTCGGAATCCCGTTGATGGCCTTCGTGGGATCCGGCGCGATCCATTCGTTGTACCAAGCCTGTGCCCCCGGCTCGATAAGACCCGGGATGCAGTACACGGACTTGTTCGCCGGGCAGACCTGCGACATCTCGGCGTCGTCCGCCAGCTGCGTCCACGTCTCCCCGAAGTCGGCTGAGACGTAGGCGCCGTTGAAGACCGTGGGATTGCCCAGGCCGAAGATGCCCCCGGGGTCTTCCTCGGGCACGTCGATCGTGCGGAACCCACCGTTGTAGAGCACCGCGTCCTCGACGACGGCATACAGATAGTCGTGGTCTTGCTCGTCACCAATCGCCGGTCCGAGCTCGACTCGCCCGAGCCTTTCTTGACCCCCCGCCGCGTCCGCGAGACCCGCTTGGTACTTGAAGGTCCCCGGCTTTCCGGTGGCGGACTTGTAGACGCCATTGTTCGACGACTGGATGAAGCCGTCCGGATCCTCCGCTTGGCCGGCCCTCCATCCAACGACGGCGACAACGTCGGTTCCGTTCGTGTCCGCGCCCACTCCTTTCGGAGCCTTGACGACGACGTCCGTCACAAAGTTGGCAAAGTGACACTTCGCCGCCTTGTAATCACTCTTGCACTTGCCGGTGGGGAGACCGACGTCCTTGAAGGTCTCTCCGGCGTCGGTCGACCGCCACAGGCCCTGACCAGTCGCGGCGTAGATGACTTTGGGGTTCTGGGGGTCGGCTTCGGTGGCGAAACCGAGAGTCCCGCTGGGCACACCCTTCGAACGTTTCCAGGTCTTCCCGAAGTTCCGTGAGTAGAACGCCCCGATCCCTTCGTAGGCGTTCCCGCCGAAGGTGTGCTCGCCCGTCAGCATCACGAGCGTGCCGTTGGGGCCGCCGGCCTTCGTATAGGCGATAGAGCTCGCCACGGTAGACGGAAGCTTGTCGGTCAGCGGCTTCCACGACTTGCCGAGGTTGTCCGACATCCAGACGCCCCCTGTGCCGATGGCTGCGAACATCCGACCGGTCGCCTTGTCGTACTTGAGGTCATCGATCCGGCCGGTGGAATGAACGATGCCGGTTCCGTTCGCTTGCTCATAACGCTCATCGGTAAAGATCAGAGGGCCCTTCCCGTACTGCCGAGCCGAGCCGGTGGCTCCGGGGACCCTGGCTGCGGTGCGCAGCAGCGCCTCCCGTTCCCTAGCGGCCGCGAGGTTCGCTCCGTCGGGGATGAAGCCGAGCGGGGCGGAGCGGATCGAAGACGCCTGCAGATCCCTCATGGCGAGCTCGAGGAACGACTCGGCATGATTCTGGGGGACGCAGCCGAAGTACAGCTCCAGCGCGGGGCCGCGGTACTCGGAGGGAAGCTCGGACATGCTCCCCTTGAAGAGCTCCTCTTCGGGCAGCGTTCCCGCCGGACAGGCACCCGTGAACGGGGCCGACGAGCCACTGTTTTCCACACCTCTCTCAACGAGATGCGCAGAACCCGTGGGGATGAGAACCCATGCCACGAAGACTGAGAGCCACACCGTCCAGCGACGGATGTTCGGATAGAAAGCCATTCGAACGTCCCTTCTGATCGTCTTTGATCCGCCCGCGACGACGCGCCGGATATCCCCCGATTCGTCTAAGGATACGGTTCGCCCCAGGGAACCTTTCACCTCCAAGGGGGGGACTTCCCCGGCGGATCCGGAAGGTCTCTAACGCTGGAGCGCAGAGGCGTAGGTGCCGAGCAGCCGGGTGAACGTCGCGTGCTCGCTTACCTCCGCAAGGGCCTCGATCATCGCCGGAGCATCGGCCGGGGCCTCGACGTCCGCATAGAAGACGTACTCCCAGGGACGGCCGGCGCGAGGCCGGGACTCGAGCTTGGTAAGGCTGAGGTGCCGTTCGGCGAGAGCGGCGAGACATCTATATAGAGAGCCCGCCACGTGACCGACACCGAACACCAAGGATGACTTGTTCGGCTCTCGGAGCGGCGTCCTGTCCCGGGACAAGAGGCCGAAGCGCGTGTAGTTGTCGGGGTAAGTCTGGATGCTGCCGGCGAGGATCCGGAGGCCATAAAGATCCGCGGCTCTCTGAGACGCAACGGCGGCCGTGGTAGCAAGCTTCTCTTCGGCAATCTTCCGCGCGGCCCCCGCGGTGTCGTAGTCGGGACGTACCTCCACGCCCAGCGCGTCGAGGAACTCCTCGCATTGGGCGATCGCTTGAGGGTGAGAGATGACGAGTTCCAGATCGTCGATCTGCGTGGAAGGAAGTCCGACGAGACAATGGTCGACCCGGACGATGGTCTCGGCGACGAGATGGAGGCCGTGCTTGAGGAAGAGGTCGTACGTCTCGTTGATGCTGCCCGCCTGTGAATTATCGA
>JAXDJL010000011.1:0-2552 GCA_034665685.1 Actinomycetota bacterium
CGACGGCGAGCAACTGCATCTGAGGTTCGAGGGCTGCGGGAAATTGAATCAACTCGAGCCGCATCTCTGCGCCAATATCCGCCTGCTCTACGAAGCCCACCCGTGGGACAAGGTCTACTGAGACCTAACGACCCCTAACCGCAACCCAGACGGAGTCCGCACTGACGGCGACGGCCACGGGGTTGCCGCCCGAGCCCAGGTCGATCCGCTCGACGACCTCGGCGGTAGCCGGGTCGATCCGCACCACGGTGTCGTCGGCGCTGTTCGCGACCCATACTGCGCCGGCCCCCGTGGTAACCGCAGCAGGCGCATCGCCCACATCGCCGATGGCCGAGGTCAGGCCGTTCGCCGGATCGATCCTCGTGACGGCGTCTCCATTCGTGTCGGTCACCCATAGGTAGCCTTCGCCGAAGGCCAGCGCTTCCGGTTGTCCGGACGGAAGAGAGATCGTGGCCACGACTTCGTTCGTGCTCGGATCGATCTTCGCAACCTTGCCTGCGAGGCTCTCGCCCACCCACACGAATCCGTCTCCGAACGCGATCCCTTTGGGCCCACTGCCCGCATCCATTTCGATAGGCGTTACGTCGCCGGCGTCGGCCACCCTCAATACCCGGTCGAGATCGCGGTTGGCGACCCACGCAGAGTCGGCGCCGTAGACGACGCCGTACGCGCCCATTCCCACTTCTATCGTTTCCGTTGAGCGCGGCTGCGAGGGATCGATCTTGTAGAGGCTCTCCTCGAAATGGTTCGTGAGCCACAACCAACCACCGCCGACCGCCAATCCGGTCGGAGTGCCAATCAGGGCCCTCGCCGGCGAGGCTTGGTTGCCGCCTTCATCGATGCGTTGCAAGGTTTCGTCATCGAAGTTCGCCACCCACACGCCGTCGCCTTCCGCAACGAGGAGCGATGGGCTCGTGCCGACCGAGACCGCTCCCTCCACCTCGTTGCTCTTGGGATCAATCTTCACCACTGTGTTGATCCCTGGGTCCCCCACCTCGGCCCCCCCATCCCTCGTCAAGAGGACCGCTGCGATCGCCACGATCGCAACGGCTGCCACCACGAGGCCGACGCGCTGCAGAGCGGACCAGCCGCCTCCTTCCGGAGCACCCGGCTTCTTGAGGGCCGCGTGTTCGGGCCGGTCGAGAGTCGGCAACTCGACCGGCTCCACGGCGTACAGATGCCACTCGGCAGGAACCCCTTTCAGTGAGTGGATGCCACGGTCGTCAAAGCTGAGATCCGATCCGGTCATGAGGTCTCTCACCGTGCTGGAGACGAGTACCTCCCCAGGGCCGGCCCCTGACATGACGCGCGACCCGATGTGCACGGCGAGTCCCGATACGTCGCTTCCCTCGACCTCGACCTCACCCATGTGAATGCCCGCCCTGATGGAGATGTCGATGGCAGCCAGCTCAGCGGAAGCGTCCCGAGCGCAGGCGACTGCCGCCGCCGGCTGATCGAAGGTGGCGAAGAACCCATCCCCGGCCGTATCCACCTCTCGGCCCCCGTGTCGCTTGAGCGCCTTTCGCATGATCGAGCTGTGCCGCGCGAGCACCTCTCGCCACCTCTTGTCGCCCAGCTGAGATGCCAGCTCCGTAGATCCCACGATGTCGGTGAACATCACGGTCAGAAGGAGCCTTTTCTTGGGACCGCCTCCTCTGCGCACGGCAGTAGTGTCCGTCGATTCCCGATCGAAGGCAATGACACCGGAGAACGACGCGCCGATCCCCCGACCGGGAGCCCGGAGCTCTAGGCCGCGACCAACGACCGAAGCTCTTCTATTGCGGCCGAGAACCCCCTCTAGAGGTCCTTGGTGTAGTTCGTGGCGGAGTGTTTGATCCGCATCCCTACCGACTCGTAGAGGCTCAGCGCTCCCGTGCGGGAGTCCGTCGAAAGACCACTCGCAGGCTCGCCGCGTTCCCACGAAACCAGGAAGGCTTGCTGCAGGAGGGCCTGCGCGATGCCTCTGTTGCGATGGGATGCCTTTACGGCCAACTGCTGCACCCAGACTCCCTCGTCCTCGTAGTTGAACCCTATGCACGCACCGACGAGGGTGTCCCCGTCGACTGCTACCTGAAGCAGCGAATGTTCGAAGTCGGCACGGAGGATGGAGGTCGCGGCCCAGTCCTCGAACGGGGTCGCTACTCGGCCGGGCAATTCGTTGAAGGCGTCCTCGATGATGCGGTAGACCTCCCGGTCCTCGGCTCCAGGACGGTAAGCCCGTATCTCGATGCCCGGCGGGGGCCGCGGGTCGGGAGGTCGTTCGTCTAGAGGGATCTCAAGGATCCAACTTGTGTACGCAACCCGGTATCCGTTAGCGAGGAGCACGGCGACGGAGGACGCGGCGGTATCGAAGACGGTCTGGCGGATCTCCCTCTCGCCCTTGGCCCGGCCGCGCTCCTCTACCCACTGCATCAGCCTCGTGCCGACGCCAAAGCCGCGCACCCTCGGTGACACGTTGATCTCGCCGCGCGACGCGCACGTTTCCGCGTGGGCGACGATCTCGTCTCCGCGGAGGAGGACCACTGCGTCGTCCTGCAGAGAAAAGGTGGGCC
>JAXDJL010000012.1:0-2891 GCA_034665685.1 Actinomycetota bacterium
CGCACCACGTAGTCGAGGGCCGGGGGCTCCTCTTTCGCGATCCCGGAGACGCCTCCGTGGACGTACAGAACGCTCACTCGGTCATCCTCGCTCCCTGCTCTTTGATCATCTGGCCCGAGCGTACGATGCCGCGATGCCGATCTACGTGGTGTCCGACCTTCACGGTGCCGCGACCGCTCTGACCGCCGCCGTCCCACGGGGCGCGACGTTGCTGCTCCTGGGCGACCTGCTCAACTTCGTCGACTACGTGTCCATGACGGGGATCCTGGTCGACATCTTCACCGAGGAAGCAGTCGCGGAGGTGATCGATCTGCGCGCGGCGGGGCGATTCGACGAGGCGCGCTCGGTGATGAGGAAGCGTTCCGAGGGCCGCGAGGCTGAGGTGCGTTCCGAGATCGGCCGTCGCTCCATGGAACAGTACGTCGAGATCTTCGAGTCTCTTCCCGATCCCACCTATCTGATCTTGGGCAACGTCGACATCCCGCCGATGGCCGCGTCGCTCGCGGAGCAGAACCCCAATGTGACGCTCGCAGATGCGCAGGTGATCACTCTCGAGGGGCAGAGTTTCGGGTTCGTGGGGGGCGCTCTTCCCACTCCGCTTCACGTGGCGGGAGAGATCACCGAAGAGGAGATGCGGACCAAGGTGGAGTCCTTGGGAGAGGTCGACATCCTTTGCTCCCACATCCCTCCGGCGGTCCCTGAGTTGTGCTGGGACACGCTGGCGGGGCGAGCAGAGCAAGGGAGCGGGGACCTCCTGAAGTACGTCGAGGACGTGCAGCCGGAGCGCATGTATTTCGGTCATGTTCATCAGCCGCTGGTGTCGCAGATGCGGATTGGTCGTACCTTATGCATCAACGTCGGCTATTTCCGGACCACTCAGAGAGCCTTCCCTCACGTAAAGGAGGACGCATGGCAGATGCCGTGAAGGATGCGATCGATGTGAATGCCACGGCCGAGGAGATCTTCGATGTAGCGACCGATTTCGAGGCGTATCCCGACTGGAACTCGAACATCAAGAAGGCCGAGGTCAAGAAGAAGGACAGCCAGGGACGCGCGACCGAGGTGTGGTACGAGGTCGACGCGAAGGTGAAGACCGTGCAGTACACGCTGAAGTACAGCTACTCGAAGGCACCCGAGCATTTCTCGTGGTCGCTCAAGAGCGGGGACGTGAAGAAGCTCACGGGCTCCTACACCTTCGATGAGTTCGACGGCGTGACCGAGGTTCGCTACGAGACCGAGGTCGATCCCGGATTCCCGATGCCCGGTTTCGTTAAGAAGCAAGCCCAGAAGCAGATCGCGAAGGGCGCCCTCAAGGATCTCAAGAAAAGAGTTGAATCTCGGTGAGTGACTCATGACCGACTCGGCGCGCGCAGCGCGCTACAGCGACCTCTTCGGACGCGATCCCAAGTTCGTCGGGGAGGGAGAGGAATCGCCTCCGCCGGTGGAGGAGATCGGCGGGCATCAGCACGCGCACACGAGTGACTGCGCCTACTGTCCCATCTGCGCGACGATCGCCGTCGTGCGGAACGCGAGGCCCGAGGTGCTGGAGCATCTTGCGTCGGCCGCCCGCGAGATGGTCATCGCCGCCGGCCTCTTGATCGAGGAGGCCGGCAAGATCGTGGGCGTCGAGGTTCCCGATGACGCCCCACCTCCGCCGAACGTGCGGCGGCTGGATCTAGGCTGAGCGCCATGGCTACGAAGAGCGCCATCGGGATCGACGTCGGCGGCACCGAGACGAAGGGCGGCATCGTCGACGCCGACGGCACGCTTATCGAGCGAGCCGAGGTCGCGACCGATCCCAACGCCGGCACGAAGGGCATCCTTCAGGTAGCGGAGCAGTTGCTCGAGTCCGCTCGGCGGGCGGGGACCGAGATCGAGGCCGTCGGGGTCGGCGCCGCGGGTTTCGTGGATCACGCGAAAGGCTGCGTGACCTTCTCTCCGAACCTCCAGTACGACGACCCCGATCTCGCGAACGCCGTCCGTTCGCACACCGGGGCCCGGGCCGTGATCGAGAACGATGCGAACGCTGCCGCGTGGGGCGAGAGATGTTTCGGCACCGCTCAGGGTTTCGACCACGTGGCGATGCTGACGCTGGGCACCGGTGTGGGCAGCGGGATCATCGTCGGTGGCCGGTTGCTGCGCGGTTCCACGGGGGCCGGAGCGGAGTTCGGTCACGTCGTCATCGACCCGGATGGACCCGAGTGCAACTGTGGGTTGCGCGGTTGTCTAGAGCAGTTCGCATCCGGAGGGGCGATCGGACGGATGGGGCGTGCCGCCGCAGCGGACGACCCGGATTCTTCGATGGTCGCCTTCGCCGAGTCGCCCGACAAGATCACCGCCGTCCACGTGGCGCGAGCGGCGCGCGAGTACGACCCCACCGCGCTCGCAGTGTTGCGCGAAGCCGGGCACGCCCTTGCCGTGGGGATGTCGAATCTCGTGAACGTTTTCGATCCCGAGCTGATCGTCCTCGGCGGCAGCGTCATCGCCGCGGGGGAGCCTTACCTGGGCCCCGCCCGGGACGAGCTCACGAGGATGACGGCGGCGCAACGGAGAAGGCCGATGCGGCTGGACGTCACGAAACTCGGCAAGGACGCAGGGATACTCGGCGCTGCGGCTCTCGCCCTGACGCCCTCCGAATAGGTCAGAACCTCACCGATCCTCTGGTAGACAGTTCCGCATGACAGACGGCGAACAGCCCCGCTCGCAAGACCTCGATCTCAGGGACGACTCGGGCCCGGGCTCGTCACCGCCTCCGATAGACCCCACGAGCCTGAAGGAGTACGCGCTCCTTGCGCCGCGACTCGTGAAGCTCGTGTGGAAGCTCGCGCGCGATCCGCGCGTTCCCGCGCGCAGCAAGGCGACCCTTTTCATCCTCGCCGGTTACCTGGCGT
>JAXDJL010000013.1:0-4169 GCA_034665685.1 Actinomycetota bacterium
ACACCACGTAGCTCGTGGCCCCCTCGACCGCCGTCCAGGAAAGGTCGATCTCTCCGCCCTCGGCCAAGGTGGCGGTCGGGGGAGAAGGTTGGGCCGGACCGCTGATCACGAAACGGCCCCACAGGAACCGGTGATCGGAGTAACGGAAGTTCGTGGGATCCCTCTCCCCCGGCGCGAGTCCCGCCCATCCTGGGTGGTCCGTGTGCGCCTCTGCGACCAACGCGCCGACGGAGAAGATGTAATCGATCCGCCCGCGACGGAGGCCCTGCTGACCGTCACACAAGGCCGTCATGTTGACGCGTTCGAAGGTCCATTCGTTCGCGAGGCTCTCACCGTGGGCAAGATGCCAGTCGCGCACCGAATCCGCGTAGGCTCGTCCGCCGTCGGTGGGAGCCGTCAGCGCCGACCACCAAGGGAACGGCGTAGAAGCCTCTTCCGGGTCGCACTCCCGAGGCGTCTCCACAGCCCGCTGATTGAAGTCGCCGGCGATGAAGATCGGAAGCGCATCCACCTCAAGTTGACGGCGCATCTCGGCGACGTTCTCCTCGCGGCAGCGTTCGGGCTCCGGGTACTGCTGCTGGAGATGGATCCCCGCAACGACGAATGGGGCGCCGGTCGACAGTTGCTGCAGCCGAACCGACTGATAGTGGCGCGTGGTCCCATCGTTGCCGGAGCACGGATCCGTCCACACGGTCTCGCTTCCGACCATCTCCACCGTGCTCGGATTGATCAAGAGCTTCGCGGCCGAGTTGACCGTTCCGGCCGTAACGAACTTATGTGAGAAGCGCTGACGAAGGACGTGGCGGAAGATGTCGAAGTTAGATTGCGATATCTCTTGAACCACGATCACGTCGGGCGCATTGACCGCGCCGTTGAAACCGCCGTCGAATGCAAGCGGGCGATTGCGGATCGCCTTCGTCAACTCGTAGAGCCGCTTGAAACGCGTGACGCCCAGCACCACCGACTGCTTCGCGTTGACGGAGAGGATGGTGATCTGACCGGGCGGCGCGACCTGCTCTGGCAAAGCCATCGCGCTCTGCGACGGCAGAACGAGGGACGTAACGAGGCAAGCAATCAGAAAGAGGGTTGAACGACGCATCCGGGGCACCTTAAGACACAGAGCCGGCTACTCGTACCCGAGGCGGCCCATCGTGGGGGCGATGAGGGGCAGGACGGATTCGATCGCATCTTTGTTCTCGCGCCGCCACTTGCCTTGCTCGGGCGGAGTGACGGTGTTGACCGGGGTGCTCTTGGTTGCAGCCGCAGCGGCCCGAACCTCCTCTTCGTAGGGCAGCTCGAGGAACGTTAGTAGGCGGCCAACCTCCTCCACCGGATGGTCGACGATGTCCTCGTACCTCACGGTGATCCAACGCTTCTCGTCGATCGACTGCAGTGCGCCGAGCGCGTAGTCGTTGGACATGAACCACTGTTTGGCAGCGACGACCTCGAGGGGGCCCGAGATGTCGTCCCGCCATCCGGGGTACAGAACGAACTTCCACCATTCGGGGTCCGTGCCTGGGATCGAGTGCGGCTCGGGCAACCTGTAGGTCTTGTAGCGAGGAGAGCGCCACGCGTTCATCAGCGAGTTGACCGTCTCTCGACCATCTCTCTGCAGGAACACGTATCTCGCGTCGGGGAACAACTCGTCGATGAAGGGAACGCGGAGAACATTGCGTGGCGTCTTATCGAGAAATCGTCGGTGAGAGCCCGCACACAGGAAGAACGAACGTTGGATCCGGGCAGCGGCCTCCGGCTCCACATCGGCGGCGGTCAACACGTTGGACGACCACCCTCGAAGCGACGGGTGGTAGTCCGCCTCCCACACCTCGTGTGCTTCGCTCGGTCGCCAGTGCGCGAGGTAGCTGTGCCCCCGCAGGGTCAGGTAGAGGAAGTGGGTGCCGGAGCGCGGGCCCCCGATGATGAAGATCGGACGGTCCAACCGGCCTCCCGAAAGGAGCCCGGGGAGGTGCGAGGCCTGGAAGGCGCGCAGCTTGGCCCGCTCGAAGCGGTGGCGCAACCCAGGATTGAAGTTCGTGCTGAGGCTCTTCTTGATAGCCCGTCTGCCCATCACCATCGCCGCATCCTACGGTTTGGCTTCCGCGTCGTTCTTGCCACCGCGGCCCTTGAAAGCGCGGGACCGGATCCTCTGCCACACGTAGCGCTCCTCGGCGTCCAGACCCATCATCCGCAGAGCCACCACGTAGACGGCCCCCGCGATCGCC
Organism: Actinomycetota bacterium; assembly: GCA_034665685.1. Classification (GTDB taxonomy): domain Bacteria; phylum Actinomycetota; class CADDZG01; order CADDZG01; family WHSQ01; genus JAUJNU01. Next base: position 2,223 of record JAXDJL010000013.1, read on the forward strand.
ACTCCCACGATGTCGAACCAGAAACCGCTTCCGGGGAGGAGTTTCCAAGTTAAGAGGACGACAGATCCGATCGCGGTCGCCGCGACCGGCTTCAAGAACGACTTGCCGAACGGCTGCACACCGATGAGCATCTTCACCTCGATCACGCGCGCGGTGTTGATCACCGCCGTGACGACTGCGTCGACGACGGCCATCCCCACCACGCCGTAGCGCGGCACGGCGAAGAGCCCGAAGGCGACGTACAGCACCACTCCCACCAAAGAGTTGACGAAGTTGACCCCGGGTCTTCCGCTCATCGACAGCACATATCCAGAGGGACCCGTGCCGGTATAGAAGAAGTTGCCGGCCGCGAGGATCGCAACGATGGTGGCGGCTTCCTTCGCATCCTTGGGGAACACCGACAGGAAGACCTCGGGCATCACGATGAGCACCGCGAACATGGGGAACGAGAAGGTTGCCACCCAACGCGTGATGGTTTTGTAGAGAGACTCAAGGCGCTGGAGCTCGCGCTTCTCGTAGAGCTCGGATACCACCGGGGCCCAGATGTTGACGATCCCGCCAAGGAATATCCCCCCCGGTCCCTGGAGCGCCAGGGCTATACCAAAGAGACCGACCTCCTTGTTGCCCTCGAACATCGCAACGATCAACACCCCAAGGCCCAGAGACTGGATCCCCAGGAGTGACGCGCCTCCTTGGGGTAGCGCGAAGCGCACCATCTTTCCTCTCTCGGCGCGCGGCGTAGCTTCCCTTTCAGCAGGAGTCATCATCCGGCGGAGGTACCACGCCGCGACGCCCGCTCCGATGGCGAGGCTGAGCATCTCGGTCGTCACCACCGCAACCACGTCCATGCCCACGAGCACGACCGCCACGCCGAGCACGAACCTGAATAGCGGTTGAACGATGTTGCCGGCGACGACCGACGGGAACATCGTGCGATACGCCTGCGTGCAATAACGGAGCACCTGCAAGAGCGCGAACAGGATCACGTAGGGAGCACCGATCCGGATCAGCTGTGCAAGGTCTCCGGGGTCGGCTCTCTCACCCGAGAACTGACTCGCCACGGGATCCGCCGCCAGCCACAGCGCCACCGCGACAACTGTGGAGGTGACGGCCGTCGTGGCGATCGCGAAGCGCGCCGCACCCCGAACACCGCCCGGATCACCAGATGCTCGAGAGCGCGCCATGAAGTTCATCGCCGCATAGTTGAAGCCGGCCATCCCCATCTGACCGGCGATCGTCAGGATCTGGGCCACCTTCTTGTAAAGACCGAACCCCGCTACACCCAGAACACCGGAAACCACGAGTGTGAAGACCATCGCGACGCCGCGCGAGGTGATCTGACCCAGGATCTGAACCGCTCCGCCTTTGGCCAGCGTCTGAACGTCGGCCGACGCCTCCTTGGAGAGCCCGTGCCCCTCTCCCTTAGGGTCCACTAGGGCGTCGCAGGACGACGCCAGGGCCAGATCGACCGAGGCAAGTTAGTCGCTCCCGCTACCGCCAAACCCACGATGATCGAGATGCTGAGCGTGTAGACGGGTTCGACGAAGAGATTGAGGATGACGCCGTGCGCGCCGGCTATGACGATCGCGGTGGCCATCGACGTCGCCAGCACGCCGGTGTCGTCCTCGTACGAACGAGCCGCTGCGCGCGCGTGGAGACCGGCGGTTAAATAGAGGACGATGATCCCGAGAGCGCCGGGAACCCCAGTGCGGAAGAGATAGTTGAGATACGTCGAGTGAGTACCCGCTGCAGGCACGTACTTGCCGAAGCTCGAACGGGCCCCGGTGGTCGTGTCCTTCCTGGGTCGCTCGGTCCCGAAGCCGAGTACGTAGTGGATGCCTTTGACCGTCCCCACGGTGTCCTCGTAAAGCTGTGCGCGGGTTCCCACGCTTCCCTCACCGCCGGAGCGTGCAGAGATGGGATCCGATCCATATTTCACGAAGAAGA
>JAXDJL010000014.1:0-5034 GCA_034665685.1 Actinomycetota bacterium
CGTTCGTCCCCTCCGGCGCGGCCATCGCCTTGAAGCTCATGGGGGCCGTCCACCGGCTGGTCTTAGAGGGCCGGGCCCCGGAACTGGGCGAGTTCTATCCCTCCGTCGGTGGGACGTTCGACCCGCCCCGTGGGTGGACCGCGTTCCGCGCGACGCTGGATCAGAAGCGCGAGGAGCTTCCACCCCTGATCGAGCGGCCCGTGCAGACGAACGAGGTCGGGCGGTGCGGCGGCTTGGTGGGGGGATTCCTCGAGGTGGCGCGTGCGTTCGGCCATCCGCTGCGCCTACTCGAGATCGGCGCCAGCGGGGGTCTGAACCTCAGGTGGGACCACTATCGCTACGAGACGGCCGGAGCGTCGTGGGGGCCTCCCGACTCGCCCGTTCAACTCCGAGACTTCGAAGGCGAGTCGCCGCCCTTCGATGTGAGAGTCACGGTTTCGGAGCGGCGTGGCTGTGACCCCAACCCCGTGGATCCCGTGAGCGACGAAGGTCGACTGACGCTGTCGTCGTACGTCTGGCCCGATCAGGACTGGCGATGGCGAGCGCTACGCGGAGCGTTCCGGGTGGCCGAGAGGGTGCCGGCCACTGTGGAACGCGCGGGTGCTTTCGAGTGGCTGGAGCGCCAACTCGCCGAGCCCAAGGATGGCGTTGCGACGGTCGTCTACCACTCGATAGTGATGCAGTACCTGACCGACGAAGAGAGGACCAAGGTCCGGGCATTGATCGATGAGACGGGCAAGGCGGCGACCGACCGATCGCCGCTCGCGTGGCTCAGGATGGAGCCTCCCGAAGAGGATTTCGAAGCCATCGAAGAAGAGCTGGCCTCCGTCCACCTAACAATGTGGCCCACCGGCGAGACGATGCTGATCGCCCGCTGCGGGTACCACGGACGGCCCGTTCGATGGCTCGGAACCTCCTTGTACGATTCGCGCCGATGAAGGTCTTAGCGGCAGAAAAGCTCTCCGAGGCCGGCCTCGAGAAGCTCGGCGAGCACTTCGAGGTCGACGTGAAGCTCGGTCTATCGCCGGAGGAGCTCGCGTCCGCGATCCCCGCCTACGACGCCCTGATCATCCGTTCTGCCACCAAGGTGACGGCGGACCTGCTCGACAAAGCCGAGAACCTCAAGGTCATCGGGCGAGCCGGCATCGGTCTGGATAACGTCGATGTAGAGGCCGCGACGAAGCACGGGATCCTCGTCGTCAATGCGCCGCAGTCCAACGTGCTCTCCGCCGCGGAACATACGTTGGCGTTGCTGCTCGCTCAGGCTCGCAACATCCCGCAGGCTCATGAGGCTCTCGTGCACGGAAGGTGGGAGCGCGAGCGCTGGAACGGAGTCGAACTGCACGGGAAGACGTTGGGCATCATCGGGCTGGGTCGGGTAGGAACGCTCGTGGCTCAGCGCGCCAACGCCTTCGGGATGCACCTGGTGGCCTACGACCCCTACGTCTCGGCTCAGCGAGCCGGCCAGATGGGGGTGGACCTGGTCGAGACGATCGAGGAGGTTGCCCGCCGCTCCGATTTCATCACGATCCACCTGCCGAAGACCCCGGAGACGGTCGGCATCATCGGGCCCAAAGAGTTTGAAGCGATGCGGCCCGGCGTTCGCATCGTCAACACCGCGCGTGGAGGTCTGATCGACGAGGAAGCACTTGCGGACGCTATCGAAGGCGGAGTGGTTGCGGGAGCCGCCATCGATGTGTTCGTCGGCGAGCCGATCAGCGAGCATCGCTTGTTCTCGCTCCCAGGGGTCGTCGTTACGCCTCACCTTGGAGCGTCGACCTTGGAGGCGCAAGACAAGGCCGGTACGACCATCGCAGAGCAGGTCCTGCTCGCCTTACGAGGAGAGTTCGTTCCGTACGCGGTGAACGTAGATGTCGGCAGCGACATCCCAGATGCGGTGCGCCCGTACCTGCAGCTCGCGGAGCGTCTCGGTCACACGGCCGTCGCTCTTGCGGGATCGGGGATCGAGCGACTCAGGTTCGAGTACCACGGCGGGATCGCCGACCACGACACGCGCGCGGTAACGCTCTCCGGTCTGAAAGGGGCGTTCTCTTCGGTCAGTCACGAGCCCGTCACCTTCGTCAACGCTCCACTCTTCGCGAAGGAGCGAGGGATCTCCGTCGAGGAAGCGAAGTCCTCGCAGTCGCTCGACTACGTGAACCTCGTCGAGATCCACGCGGTGTGCAAGGGCGAGACGGTGTCGGTGGCGGGGGTGCTGGTGGGGAAGCGGGACACGGAACGTCTCGTCCGCGTCTATGGGTACGACCTCGACATGGCCTTCCATCCCACGATGGCGTTTTTCCGCTACGAGGACAGGCCGGGCATCGTTGGGATCGTGGGCACCCTCCTGGGCGAAGCGGGCGTGAACATCGCCAACATGCAGGTCGCCCGTCAGACGGAGGGCGGCGAAGCGTTGATGGGATTGGCGCTCGATTCTCCTATGCCGCAAGATGTCCTCGACGGGATCAAGGCGAAGGCCAACCTGAAGGACGCCAAGCTGATCGTTCTGCAACAGTAGTTGCACGAGAAGGGGGAGATGGATGCCGGTCACACCGGTTGAGAAGGTCTGGATGAACGGGAAGTTCGTCGATTGGGAGAACGCGACCGTTCACGTCCTGTCTCACGCCCTTCACTACGGAACCGGCGTGTTCGAAGGGATCCGTTGTTACGAAACTCCGCGTGGACCGGCCGTGTTCCGGTTGCGCGATCACCTCTCCCGAATGGAGCGGTCGGGAAAGATCTTCATGATGGATGTTCCGTACTCGGTCGACGAGCTGACCGAAGCTACGCTCGAACTGATCAGGATCAACAAGCTGGACAGTTGCTACGTGAGGCCGATCGCGTTCCGGGGCTATGGCGAGGTCGGCGTCAACCCCGAGAACAGTCCGGTGGACGTCACCATCGCGGTCTGGTCGTGGGGGGCCTATCTAGGTGAGGAGGCCCTCAAGAAGGGTGTCCGCATGACCATCTCGTCGTGGCGCAGACACGATCCCAACATCATCCCGCCGGCCGCGAAGGTGACCGGCGCGTACATCAACTCCGTCGCGGCCAAGCAGGAGGCGGTCGCCAAGGGTTTCGACGAGGCCGTGATGCTCAACTCGCAGGGATACGTTTCCGAGGCGACCGGTGAGAACCTCTACATCGTCAAAGATGGCGAGATACTCACGCCCCCCCTGTCCGCCGGCCCCCTCCCGGGCATAACTCGACACACGATCTTCACGATCGCAGCGGATCTCGGCATGCCCATCCGGGAGCTCCTCATCTCGCGCTCAGACCTCTATCTCGCGGAGGAGATGTTCTGCTCCGGGACTGCGGCCGAGGTGACGCCTGTACGCGAGGTCGACGGTCGCATCATCGGCGATCCCGGTCCCATCACCCAGGCGATCCAGCAGAAGTACTTCGACATCGTGAAGGGCGAGGATCAGAAGTACGACGAGTGGCTGGAGTACGTGAACGTCTGATCACGAGGGCGCGTCCGAGAGCACGCACGTTCCCTTTACGAGCGAGCAGATGGCCGCGGCCGGCGAGCGAGATCTCGTTAGGCACGTGTCGCTTCTGTACTCCCCGCCGTTGGGTGAGGTAACGACCGACCACGAGTGGGTCACGTTCACGACCGGCCTCCCTTCTAGGCACCACAACGGCGTCTTGCGAAGCCCCTTGATCCTTGACGAGGCGACGGTCGAGCGACGTCTGAAGGAGTTCGAAAGGGCGGGCGTCCCCCTGATGTGGTGGTTCTTCACCGAGCGTGGAGGCATGGACGCCCGCACGCACGACTACCTGCTGGCGAACGGACTAGAACTTGAATCGAACCGGCCGGGCATGGGATTGCCGCTCGATGCACTGGCTCAGCGAGATCTCCCTCCGGGGTCGGTCATGGAACGTGTGTCGGACGTAAGCACGTTCGAGATCTGGAGAGGCATCGTGAATCGAGCTTTCGGCCAATCGCCGGCTGAGGATGGCTCGTCCGAGGCCTTCCGCCGCTACGGTTTCGACATCTCAGCTCCGTTCCAGCATTACGTTTGTCGCTCCGGCGAGTCTTTCGTCGCCGCCGTGACCTTGACGCCCGTTGGGTCGTTCGTCGGGGTTTCGAACGTGTCCACTCTCCCTGACGCACGGCGCCGCGGCTTCGGCAGCGGCCTTCTTGCCGCCTCTTTGAGTGACACCGCTTCGCGCGGGGCTCGGGTGGCCGTTCTCTCCGCCGACGATTCGGGGGCCGCGGTGTATCGCGGCCTGGGCTTCAAGGAGGTCTCGCGCCATCTCACGTACGTGAAGAGACAGGGCCGCGCGTAGCCGGACGCGAAGAGAGGCGCCCGAAGGCGCCCCCCTTGTTTCGCGGAGCTCTTAGTTGAGAATGACCTTCACGTGATCCGTGCTGCCTTTCACGCCCTTTCATCCACGGCCGTAGATCTGAACGACGCCGCTCGCGTCGTTGTACTTACCGGTGCCTCCGACGATCGCGAGGGGATGCCCGCCACCGAGCTGCGTGAACTTCGCGGTCGACTGTAGCTCGAGATCACCACCGCGGAGGTGAGCGCTGATGTTGATCTGCACGATCCCGTCGCGCTCCAGAGTCTTGATGACCGTTCCTGTTCCGAAGACTCTTCCGACCCGTTCGCCGTCGGTGTTGAACTCGGGCTCGGAGAAGACATTCATGTCGCCGACGGAAAACTCACCGTCGCCGTCTGTGTCGACCTCGGCGTCGTAATCCCTGGAATCCTTCTCGCACAATGTGAAGGTCTTTCCCGTTACTTGGCCCGTCGCCGGTAGCAACATGGCCACCAACATCCCGGCCGCCAGCGCGGAGATGGCGATTACTACGATGTTTCGCCTGCTCATGAAAGCCTCCCTCTCGATCCGGTCCCGATGACCGGGCTCAACCACTCTGAACCAGAGGAAGGGCTCGCCACAAGGGGCTGGGACGACAAAGGTGCTGAAACGACAAAGGGTGCCCCGAGGGGCACCCTTTGTACGGCTTTCCTTTTCTTTGTTCGGGCTAGTTGAGGAAGAACTCCGCTCGATCCTTGCTGTCCTTGA
>JAXDJL010000015.1:0-4347 GCA_034665685.1 Actinomycetota bacterium
CTTCACGTCATGTTTCGGCGGCCCTGGCCGCGGGGCGAGTTCGTGGAGCAGGTCTGGTTCCTGATCAAAGTCACGACCGTCCCGGTCATCCTCGTCTCTATCCCCTTCGGGATGATCATCTCCCTGCACGTCGGATCCTTCCTGAGAGAGCTCGGGTCCGAGGCTCACATGGGCGCGGCGATGGTTCTCGCCGTGGTGAGGGAAGAGGCGCCCGTTGCCACCGCGCTGTTGATCGCGGGGGCCGGCGGGTCCGCGATGTGCGCCGACCTTGGGTCTCGACGGATCCGCGACGAGATCGACGCTATGCAGGTACTGGGCATCGACCCCGTCCAGCGGCTCATCATGCCCCGGCTCTTCGCGGCGATGCTCGTTGCAGTGTTGCTCGACGCGATCGTCTCGATCGCCGGCATCGGCGGGGGCTGGTTCTTCGCAGTCAAGGTTCAACACGTGACGAGCTCCAGCTACTTCGCTTCCTTCAATGAGTTGTCACAGTTGGCCGACCTCGGCGTCGCCCTCATGAAGGCCGCGCTCTTTGGCTTCCTCGCCGGGATGGTGGCTTGCTACAAGGGCTACTACGTCAGCGGCGGTCCCAAGGGCGTAGGCGACGCGGTCAACCAGTCCGTGGTCATCACCTTCATCATGCTGTTCTTCGTGAACTTCATCCTCACCGCGCTGTACTTCAACTTCGTTCCGCAGAAGCTCTAGTTAGGGAGAACGGATGGCGATCGCTTCAAGGGCCATAAAGAGCACCGCCGCTCCTTTCGAGGAGATGGTGGTTCAGGCCAAGTTCTACCGGCGAGCGATCGGCGCCCTCCCCCGCGCGCTCAAGTACCGCGGGATCATCCTGAGCCTGATCGGAGACATCACCATCGGAGCCGGCGCGGTGATCCTCGGCGCCGGCATGTTCTTCGTGATCTTCTCCATGTCCTTCTTCACCGGCACGCAGGTCGGCCTGGAGGGATTCCAGGGGCTCCAGCAAATCGGGGCGGAAGCGTTCGTGGGGCTCGTGTCCTCGTGGGCGAACACGCGCGAGATCACCCCGTTGATCGCCGGGATCGCGCTGGCGGCTCAGGTCGGGGCCGGCTACACGGCGCAACTCGGGGCCGCTCGAATCTCCGAGGAGATCGACGCTCTCGAGGTCATGGCGATCCCGTCCCTCGTCTACATGGTCGCCACCCGCATCTGGGCTGCGCTCCTTACGATGATCCCCCTCTACCTCGCCGCCCTCTTCTCCTCTTACCTGGCGACGCAGGCGATCGTCACGAAGTTCTTTGCCCTGTCGTCGGGTACCTACACCCACTACTTCCAGCAGTTCCTGCCGCCCATCGACATCTTCTACAGCCTCATCAAAGCGATGATCTTCGCCGTCGTCGTCACCTTGATCCACTGCTACTACGGCTACAACGCCACAGGCGGACCGGCCGGTGTCGGGGTCGCGACGGGTAAGGCGATCCGCTTGTCGATCGTCGTGGTGGTCGTGCTGAACCTCTTCCTGTCGCTGCTCATGTGGGGCGGCGGGGACACCGTGAGCATCGCCGGATGATCCGTCGCCTTCTCCTCATCGTCGGAGGTCTCGCCTTCATCGCTGCGGTCGGTGCGGGGATCTACTACAGCGTCAGCTACGCCTACGGCGCGTTCGGCGACTACTACTACGTCACAGCAGACCTCGAGCGATCGGGCCAGCAACTCAAGATCAACGCGGACGTGCGGGTCCGAGGGGTGAAGGTCGGGAAGGTCTCCGCCATCGAGCTCGTCGATCGGCACGCACGCCTCACGCTCGAGATCGAGGACGACTACCAGATCCCCCAGGCGGCCGATGCCGTCGTCTCGTTGAAGACTCCACTGGGCGCGAAGTACGTGGACCTCCAGTTCGACCCCTCGACAGACGGCCCCTATCTCGCCGACGGCGATGCCGTAGCGAACGCCCGCGTCGGCCCCGAGCTGGAAGACCTGTTGGATGACGGAGTTTCCGTCCTCGACGCGATCAATCCCGACGACGCCGCAACCTTGATTAGCGAGCTTGCGTCCGCCGCCCGCGGACACGGCGTCGATATCGACCGGGGCTTCGGTGCGAACGCCGAGCTGTCCGACCTCTTCGCCGAGACGCTGGATCCTCAGATCGAGTCGCTGACGGACTTCAACACGATCTTCGGAGAGCTCAAGAAGCATGGGGTCGACTTCAACGATCTGGCCGACGCCATCAACGAGGGAGCCCCCGTATACGCATCGGCGAAGGCCCAAAGGGATCTCGACCGTGCCCTGAAGAGCCTGGTGCCGTTCGCCGACGACCTTTCGGACCTGCTGATCCTCAACCGAGCGGATTGGGATCGCATGTTCGACACCCAGGACATTGTTCTGGGAACGCTCGAGGATCACCCAGGGGGTCTGCGCGACCTGGTCCACGGCCTCTATCGCTACGTCTACAAGCTGGGACAGCCCATCGATAAGTACTTCCAGGTGGGCGACGGAAGCGCCGGCGCAGGCTTCACCGCTTTCTCGGGGGGCAATGCTCAGGCTGAAGATGAGAAGCAGATCTGCACGGCGTTCCCCCCAGAGGTCAGGGATCTGATCCCCGCCTGTCAGGCGAGCTTCCGCCAATGAATATCTCCAAAGCGATGCTCGTCAAGGTTCTTATGTTCGCAACGCTCTGCGTGATCCTGACCATTGCGCTCGGCGTGAAGCTGGCGAACTCCCGGCTCTTCTCCGACACGTATTCGATGGCCGCTGAGTTCGAGGACGCGACGGGCGTGCTCAAGGGCGACGCGGTGAAGCTGGCAGGCGTCGACATCGGGCGCGTCGAGTCCGCAGAGATGGAAGACGGCAAAGCCATCGTCAAGTTCAACCTCGACAAGAGCGTCCAGCTACCCACCGACTCGGAGATCGCGATCCGGTGGCGCAACGTCCTCGGTCAGCGTTACCTCTACGTCTATCCGGGCACCGACTCGAAGGTGTTCGAGGAAGAGGCCCTCATCCCCGCGGACCAGACCCGGGACGTGAACGACATCGGTGACTTCATAAATCGCGTCGGGCCCATCCTCAAGGCGATCGACCCGGAGCGGGCGAACGCGTTCCTCGACGCGGTCAACACCGCTCTTTCAGGCAACGAAGGCCAGGTCCGGAAGCTCCTCGACGACGGGGCCAAGCTGGCGCAGACGCTGGGATCCGAAGACGACGAGATCAAGGGCCTCATCACCTCGGCCGACACGGTCACCGGCGCATACGCGAGCCAGGACAAGGCACTGGGGGAGATCTTCGACAACCTCGACGACCTCGGGATCGTGCTGCGCCGGCGGACCCAGGACATCAACACTCTGCTGGTCGACTTCGCCGACGTTCAGGAGGAGCTCGAGCAGGTGCTCGTCGAGAGCCGCTCGAACATCGACGCGTCGCTCAGCGGCTTGGAGCAGACCACCGGCACGCTCGCGAGCCACAGGAAGAATCTCGGCAAGACGCTCAAGTCCCTGCCGCTCGGGATCATGGGCTACCACCAGACCTCGAGCTGGGGCGAATACTTCAACGTTCGGATCATCAAGCTGCTCGTCCAGGACTCGAACTCGCAAGACCTCGCGACCCAGTCGGAGACCGGTCAGCAGCACGGCCAAACCGGAGGCAAGCCCAAGACCGGTGACCCCTGCGTCCCGTGCAAGGACGGCGCGGAAGGATCGTCCGGTGGGGAGTCCGCGGGATCCGGAACGTCGGGGGTCGGGGGATCCAGCGGCAGGCACGACGGTGGAGCCGTCGGTATCGAGTCGATCCTTCGTTTCGTATTGAGCGGTGAGTCCGCATGAGCATCTTCGGCGGCAAGGGCCGCACATCATTCCTCGAGCGCAACCAGTTGATCATCGGGATCTTCTTCGCCCTCGTTGTGCTTGGGGGCTCGGCCGGAGCGCTCCTTCTCTCCTCGGGGTTCTTCAAGGACACGTACACCCTCACCGCCAGCTTCACCGACGCGGCAGGGCTCAAGCCCACCGACGACGTGCGCGTTGCCGGCATCAAGTCCGGCAAGGTCGACAGCGTCGAGATCGTCGAGGGGCACGTGGACGTCACCATGAAGATCGACTCGAACGTCAAGCTTCCCGTCGACTCCCGAGCCGAGATCGTCGTCGAGACCCTGCTCGGGAAGAAGACCGTGACCTTCTTCTATGGGGACGACGAAGAGGTTTACGCGGAAGGCGACGTCATCCCCATCGAGCGTACGCGCACGCCCATCGAGTTGGTGGACCTTGCAGACACCTCCGTCAACCTGCTCGAGAAATCCGACGCCGAGGCGTTCCAGACCTTCATGAACGAGATCACGAAGATCACGCAGGGCAAGAAAGACGAGATCACCGACCTCGTAACGGGGCT
>JAXDJL010000016.1:0-6468 GCA_034665685.1 Actinomycetota bacterium
CTCTGATGACCGTCATGGGTGTGCGCAACTCGTGCGACGCGTCGGCGAGGAACCGCTGTTGCGACGCGAAGGACTCCTGCAGCTTGTCCAGCATCCGATCGAACACCTCGGCGAGCCGTCCGACCTCATCCGCGGGCCCGGCGTGAGCGACGCGACGTTGGAGGTCCCCCGTTTCCTGGATCGCCTGAGCCTCGGCGGAGATCTGGGCCAGTGGGCGAAGCGTTCGCCTGACGGTGAAGAAGCCGAGGAGTGCCGCAAGGAAGAGGGCGGCTCCGCTCGCAGCCGCGATTCCGCGCTGGAGCGCCGAGAGAGTGCTGACCACGTCGCGCTCGGACGCCGCCGCGACCAGCGTTCCGATCTGGCGTCCCCCGACGCTGAGCGGCACGGCCAAGACGCGGAGCCGGGGATCCTCATCGCCGATCCGGTGCCATCCCGGCGTTGTGGCGTTGAGCAGCTCCGGCCCCCCCGGGAAGTCCTCGAGGTCCAAGGCCCCTCCGATGCTCAAGACGCGCGGTGGCTGAGACGTTCTGATCTCGACGAGCTGACCCGCCGGCAAGGGCAAAACCTTCAGCCACTCGCGCGCCGCGCCTTCCAGATCCCGCGCGCTTCCGACACTGAGAGCAGGTCCCTCAGCGAAAGACGCCGTAGTGCGACGGAGGCCGGCGTCGAGCTGGTGGGTGAGATGCGCACGCGTCAGATACATGACGGCCCCCGCAACCACGAGCAGGGCGGCGGCCACGAGCATCCCGTACAGAGCCACCAATCGCAGAGAGAGCGACGGCGACCTGAGGCTGGTCATCCGCTCCCGCTGGAGTCGTCCGACCCGGAACCGGAACCGCTCGAACCAGAGCCACTGGAGTCAGAGCCGCTCGAGCCCGACCCGCTGGAATCGTCGGATCCCGAGCCCGGACCGCTCGAATCATCGGTCCCTCCATTGCGATCCCCACCGTGGTCGTCGAGCACGTCTTCCACCTCGTGTCCAACTTCGCCGTTCGTGGGCGACGGCGACGGGGACTCGCTGGGAGTGGTCGTGGGGGGGCCGAGGTTCTTCAGCCGGATCCCTGCGGGGGCGTTGTCCGGTACCGAGGACCCACCCGCACCCGAAACGGCCGCGCCGAAGAAGACGGCGGCGACTATGAGAGCTGCCAGTGCGCTCTTCATCGATCCTTCCCTTCTGAATCAGTCTCGGTTGGCGGCACGAAGCGGTAACCAAGGCCCCGCACGGTCTCCACCAACTCAGCTCCGATCTTCCGGCGCAACGCGGCGACGTGCACATCGACCACGTTGGACCCGGGATCGAACCCGATGTTCCACACCATCTCTAGAAGCTGGGGCCTCGACAGAACCTGCCCTCGGTGACGCATGAAGGCCGCGAGCAACTCCAGCTCTCTCGCCGAAAGACGAACCTCCTTGCCGCTGAGGAACGCCCGATGCGCCGTGATGTCCAATGTCAACGAACCAGCCTTCAGCGCAAGCTCGTCCTGACTCCCCCACCGGAGCCGGGCGCGCACCCGGGCCGCAAGCTCCTCGATCGAGAACGGCTTCGTGATGTAGTCGTCGGCCCCGGCCTCCAGCCCCCCGACCTTGGATCCCATGTCGTCCTGGGCCGTGAGGATCAACACCGGGAGAGTCGGTTTGATGAGACGTACCTCTTGGAGCACCTCCATGCCCCCCCGTCCCGGGAGCCCCAGGTCGAGAAGCAAGAGATCGATGTCGAGCTTCGTTGCAAGCTCGATCCCCGACGGACCATCGGATGCGGTGGAGACAACGAACCCGCGCGGGGCGAACCCCCGCTCCACGATGTCGCGGATGCGGGGGTCGTCCTCGACGAGCAAGATGTGCGCTGTGGACACCTATCCCCTCCCGGGCTGCCGAACGTAACTTTAGTCGTCGCTCCCGAAACCGGACCCCGAGCCCGAGTTGTCGCCGGAGTCATCCGAGCCGGAGCCGGAGCCGGAGTCGTCGTCCGAGCCGGAGCCGGAGTCGTCGTCCGAGTCGTCGTCGTCCGAGTCGTGGGAGCCGGGCCCGGAATTGTCGTCGGAGTCGACGTCGTCAGAATCATCGTCATCCGTCGATCCGGGTCCGGAGTTCATCGATCCGGGCCCCGAGTTGTCGGAGCTGACGCCGTCATCGTTGTCGTCGTTATCGCCGAACGTGGTCGAGGTTCCCGCGCAGGCCGGGTCGTTCGCGTGCTCGGCCTCGTCACAGGGACCACTGATGTCGTCCCCACCATCGTCGTCACCGTTGACGAGCGTTGTGCTCGTTGCGCCACCATCGTCATCACCGTCGACGAGCGTCGTCGACGTCACGCTGTTGTCGTCGTTCTCGTCCTCGCCGATCGTGGTGGAGGTCCCACCACACTGCGGGTCGTTCGCGTGCTCGGCCTCATCGCAGGGGCCGGACACGTCCTGCTGTGCCGAGGCCGTGGTCACAGGCGAGCCGGCTTGGGCGACCAAGGCAGCACCACCGATGATCGTCGTCGCTACCGCGATGCTGATCGCAAGTTTCTTGAGCCAATCCATCATCTGTCTCCTTCTCTCGTGGGACTCGCCCCGGAGCCATGAGCTGCGCTCCAGGGGCGAGGCCCTTCGTTCGTTTAGTTGACGCGGACCTTTCCGCACATCCCTGAACAGACACCGTTGTCGACGACCGAATGCAACGTGCATCGGTACTTGTAGGTGCCGGACTTCTTGAAGGTGAAGCTGGTGCGCTCCCCTTCTTCGATCGTGGAGTTCTTGCTCCACGCGCCCTTGTAGGCGGTGACGTTGTGACGATCGCCCGAAGGGTTCTTCCAGACGACCTTGCTTCCCGCGGCCACCGTCAAGCCGGCCGGCTTCCAAGTGCGGTCGCCTGTGGCTCGCACGGTGAAAGTGGCTCCCTGAGAGGCAACCGGTACGGCGGCGAGCGCCCCGGCAAGGACGAACGCTCCGACGAACCGGCGACCCCATCCCGCTCGTCTCGAGGAGATCTTCTCCATCTCTTTCCCTTCTCTCCCGGCGACCCGTTGTCGCCTTCTGCATCTATTTACGGATGCGGGGATGAAGGGCGATTAAGAGAAAGATGAAGGTTCGTTCATGTCGGATTTGACCCCAGGCGCGCAGATGGCGCCGTCCAACATCGGACGGCGCCATCGAAGGAGATCGGTGGGTGCGAGCTTTTAGGTTCCCTCTTCCCACGCGGCAAGGTAGTGGCGCTGCTCGGCGGTCAACTCGTCGATCCGGACGCCCATCGTCTCGAGCTTGAGGCGCGCGACCTCTTTGTCGATGTCGGTCGGAACCTCGTAGACCTTCTTCTCCAGCGACGCTGCGTTGGCGGCCAGCCACTCGCACGAGAGAGCTTGGTTCGCGAACGACATGTCCATGACCGAAGCTGGATGTCCCTCGGCGGCGGCAAGGTTCACGAGCCGTCCCTCCGAGAGAACGTAGATCTTGCGGTCGCCTCCCAGCGAGTACTCCTCGACCTCTCGACGGACCTCTCGGTGATCCGCCGCCATGTCGCGCAGCGAAGCGAGATCGATCTCGATGTCGAAGTGACCGGCGTTGGCCAGGATCGCTCCATCCTTCATCACTTCGAAATGCTCGGGACGAAGAACGTGCTTGTTACCGGTCACGGTGATGAAGATGTCGCCTTGCGTCGCGGCATCGATACCGGGGAGGACGCGGAATCCGTCCATCGCGGCCTCGAGCGCCCTCGTGGGATCGACCTCGGTGACGACGACGTCGGCCCCCAGGCCCTTGGCGCGCGAGGCAACACCTCGCCCACACATCCCGTAACCACAGACGACGACGGTGCGGCCGGCGATCAGTACGTTCGTCGCGCGGATGATTCCGTCCATCGCGGACTGGCCCGTCCCGTACCGGTTATCGAAAAGGTGCTTGGTGTCGGCGTTGTTGATTGCCACGACCGGGTAGCCGAGGACCCCGTTCGCCTCCATCGACCGAAGCCGGATAACCCCAGTGGTCGTCTCCTCGGTGCCGCCGATTATCTCGGTGAGTTGATCCGGTCGCTGCTGGTGAAGCATCGTCACGAGATCGCCGCCGTCGTCCATCGTGATCATCGGGCGCCGGTCGAGCACGGCCTTGATGTGTGCGTAGTACTGGGGGTCGTCGACGCCGCGGATCGCGTAAGTCGGGATGTCGTACTCCTCGACGAGTCCTGCCGCCGTCGCGTCCTGAGTGGACAGGGGGTTCGAGGCGCACAGCGCGACCTCGGCTCCCCCGGTCGCCAGCGTTCTCATCAGGTTCGCCGTCTCGGTCGTAACGTGCAGGCACGCCGCGATCCTGAGGCCCTCGAGCGGACGCTCCTTCTCGAACCTCTCTCTGATCCGAGTGAGGACCGGCATCTGCCGGTCGGCCCATTCGATTCGTAAGCGCCCTTCCTTGGCAAGGGACGGGTCGAGGATCTCGCCTTCAGCTGTCATCGGGGGACTCCTTATCTGTCCTTGAGCTCGTTCTTGAGCTTCGTGATCACTTCTACCGGCCCGGGGTCGACGCCGTGGGCCAGACCGACGTAGATCGCTGCCATCTGAGTGATGAAGATAAGCGACATCAGCCTCGCCAGCGGCGTGGAGCCCTCGGCGTGGAGCTCGATGACCTCCCCCACCTGGCCTCCGATCAGCCGCTGAGTGATCTCGAAGCGGTGCGCGATGCGTGGGTGCTCCCCTTGCTCGCGCAATAGGACCAGGACGAAGTGCTCCTTCGTCACGTCGGCCAACTTGTTCCATCCGACGATCTCGTTGTGGTTCAGCTCGGGGAAGAAGTTCCAGAAGGCCGGCGACTTCCCGTATTCGTTGAGATCGCATTTGAAACGCATCGCGGCGGTGGCACCCAGGCCGTACCCACCGTAGATGACGGGGACCTTGTCTCGCAGCTTGTTCGCAAGCTGTTTCGCCGGGTTGTCCCGTGTCGGGACCGAGCGATGGCAAGGACCCGCCATCTTGGAGATCACTTCGATCGTGTCTTCCACGTCGTCCGTCGCCTCGGGTATCAGTCCCATGTTCTGCAGGGACGCGAGCACGGGCAGCGCGAGGAACGGAAGCGAGGCCCGCGGCTGCAATCCGGCGGGTATCGCGATGTGTGCGATCCCGTACTTGACGGCCAACTCGGCGAGCGGACCGCCCGACGAGATGGCGACGACGCGGGCTCCTTTGGTGTGAGCATCTTCAAGACCGTTCACCGTTTCCTCGGTGCTCCCCGAGTACGAGACGGCGAAGACGAGAGTGTTCCGACCCACCCACTCCGGGAGCGGCGAGTAGCTTTTGATGACGCGGAACGGCACGGGCAGGCGAGGTTCAAGCACCGACTGCGCGACGTCTCCGGAGACTCCCGACCCACCCATTCCCAGCAGAACGATCGATTCGATGCCTTTACCGTCGGGGAGCCCCGTTGCGGTGATGCCGATGCTCCAAGCCTCGCGGCATTGATCGGCGAATTTCTCGACCGCACCCAGCACGTCCTCGGAGTCCAGAGAGGAGATGGCGTCCTGATCATCGAGGTCCGGCCCCCGCACCTCGGTCACGGCTTGGTCGCCTCGTCGATCAACATCACGGGTATGTCGTCGCGGACCGGGTAGCGGTAACCGCACTCTCCCCGGCACACGATCGTCTCTTCCGCGGCCAGGTACTCGACCCGCCCCCGGCAGTTCGGACACGCGAGGATCTCGAGCAATCTCTCGTCTACCGGCACGTCAGCTCCCTCCTCTGATGATGGCAAGAACCTCGTCTCGCTTCTCTTCCATGAGATCTTTCGTCTTGGCCTCGAGATTGAGCCGGAGCAACGGCTCCGTGTTGGAGGCGCGGACGTTGAACCACCAATCGTCGTACTCGACCGTTAGCCCATCGACGCGATCCTGGCGTCCGTCCGAATAGTGCTCGGCCAGCTTCTCGATGACCGCCTGTTGATCGTCCACCTTCGAGTTGATCTCGCCGGAGTCGCAGTAGCGCTCGAAGGAAGAGAGGATCTCGGTGAGGGGTTCGTTCCTGACGGACAGAGCCTCCAAGACGAGAAGCGCGGCGATCATCCCCGAGTCCGCGCGGAAGTTGTCGCGGAAGTAGTAGTGGCCGGAGTGCTCGCCGCCGAAGATGGCGCCCGTCTCGGCCATGATCTCCTTGATGTAGGAGTGACCGACCCTCGTCCGCACGGGAACGCCACCGTTCTCCTTGACGACCTCCGGCACCGCCCACGAGCAGATGAGGTTGTAGAGGATCGTCTCTCCCGGATTCTTGCTGAGCAGCCTCTCGGCGACGAGGGCCGTGGTGGTCGACCCACTCACCGGGCCGCCCTTCTCGTCGATGAGGAAGATGCGATCGGCGTCGCCGTCGAATGCGATCCCGAGATCGCATCCCTCCTTCACCACGGTGGCGCGGAGGTCCTTGATGTTGTCGGGCTCTATCGGGTTCGCCGGATGGTTGGGGAAAGTGCCGTCCAACTCGAAGTACAACGGGACGACCTCGAAGGGAAGCGGCTCGAA
>JAXDJL010000017.1:0-4490 GCA_034665685.1 Actinomycetota bacterium
GAAAAGGACCTTCGGTGCGGCTACCGCGCTACTGGTCATCGGGTTACTCGTTCCGGCGGCCGCCGGGCCGGGGGGATCCAAGAGCTGCTCGGTGCTGGACGGCAGATACGACGTCGGGACCCAGAGCTGGGTAGAGGGGATCGAAGCCCCCGGGATCGCGATCGTCTCCGCTTCGGACCGATCGGTGGCGTTCCAGGTGGAGGACGGTTACCTCCTCTCGGGTCTCTGCGTCAGATCCGGTAAGACCATCAACACGTATCAATCCGACACGACGTTGCCGGTGGAGGGCCCGAGCACGATCACCCTCACGAGGTCGGGCCCCGGCTATCCGCTCGTCAGCGTCAGCTTCGATACGGAGATGATCTGCGAGCCCGCAGCTCAGGCACCACTCACCTTCGAGCCGCCTGTCTTCATCGACGCGCATCGTGACGGCGGTGAGCCGGTCTCGATCGTCGCGGAAGACGGCAGCCTGATCGCCGGCGCGCATCTCGGGACGACGCTCATCAACCCGAAGACCATCCCCGATCCGGATTGGGTGACCAACTACGGGAATCAGACCCTGGTGTGGCGTTCGACCGACGAGGGGAAGACGTGGCAGCACATCGAGTTCCTTCCCGGCTCGAATATGCACTCGGTTTCGTCGACCGGGTTCTCGGACCCCGACTTTGCGATGGACGCGGGTGGGAACCTCTACGGAACGGAGATCGACCTGGCCAACGTCGCGGTCTTCTCGTCGCACGACAACGGTCAGACCTGGCCGGACGCGAACGTGGTCGCCGACTCCGGAGACCGCCCATGGCTGGCGGGCCGAGAAGATGGTGTCGTCTATCTCCGCATCACCGGCAACCTGCAGAAATCGGTGGACGGCGGGGCCACCTGGACACAGCTCACCGATCCGCCCAACGCTTATGGGAAGCTGATGGCCGACCCAACGGACCCCGAGGGGCTCTTCATCCCGGTGAACCCCAGCCAGGGCGCGGGGGTCGTGGTCTCACGCGATGACGGAAACACTTGGACCACGTACCGCGTGCCCGGCTCGAAGCGCATCGACAACACCACGATCACGGGTGTGGGCGTGGACAGCGAGGGCTGGGTCTACGAGGGCTACATCCAGGGAACCGAACTCAAGTTCTCTTCATGGAACCCTTCAACCACGGAGTGGAGCGCTCCGGTCACCATTCCGCGGACTGGTTCGGGATCGCGCCTGAGTTGGGTGTGGACCGTGGCCGGAGACGCCGGACGCGCGGCGGTCGGATGGTACGAGCTCGTACCGGTGACCGGGCAGACCAACGTCTTCGACATCAGACCGCACATAGCCGTTACCGAAAACGCGCGAGGGTCGACGATCGGTTGCCCCGATGGTTCCAGCCGCTCATTCGAACCGAGCTTCTCCGTCTCCGATGCAGTCGGCCGCGCCATCTATCGGGGGCCGCAGCCGTGCACGGGGACGGGTTGCAACATCACGGGTGACCGCCGGTTGGGAGACTTCTTCACGATCAACTTCGACCAAGAGGGGAAGGTCTTCCTTACGACGGGGGACACCACGATCCTGGGGCCCGCCGGTCAACCGAACACGCAGTCGCACCCACTGTTCTCGATCGCGACCGATAGCAGTCCGCGACTAGTGGCTCCGGGGTCGACACCCTAGGTATGCGAGCGGTTCGGCTGGGGCTCTTAAAGGGCCCCAGCCGACCGGTTCAAGCTTCTCTGCCGGACTCCGCAAGCAACTTCGTTTGTAGGTCCGCGTCTTCTCCGACCTCGACCTTGCTTCCGAAAGCACCTCCCTCGCGCCACAGCTCGAACTGAGGCGAGAGCTCGTCCCACGCGAAGCGGACGAGGTCCTCCGGTAGCTTCTCGTCGGCCCCGATAGCGCGTGCGAGGTCCCACGCGTGGATGACGTGGTCGCTTAACACCTGCCCTACGTAGAGGCGACCTGGGAAATCACCGAACGAAAGATGGACGGTGCGCTCGAACGCGCCGGGTTCCTCGGCCGCGGCCAGCGCTTCCTTGGCGGCGCTGTCCCACTCGCTCCCGGGGTCGTTTCCGAGGAGGTCGCCGTCCAGAGCGTTCCCGACGTCCTCGATGGTCTTGCCCTCCATCAGCGGGGGAACCCAGCGGTTCTCGCCGATCACGTGGTTCGCGAGCTCACGGACGGTCCAGTCGGGACAGGGAGTGGACGCCTCCCACTGCTCGTCCTTCACCTGTTTGATGAGATCGCCGAAGTGCTGCGTCGCCCGGCGGTACAGATCGTTCACATCGCTCACTTGCTGGTCATCCAGGGCTCGCTGAGGTCGAGGAACTTGGGCTCGCCGTCGGACAGCGCCTGCATCTCCTCCATGTACTCCTGGAAGCCCTCTACCGACTCCATCTCCTTCTCCTTGGCGCGCGCCTCGGCTTCGGATCTGAAGTAGATGACGTTCGTGAAGCGCCCGTTCTGGGGGTGCCACGCGGTGAGCCCCCCGATGACGTCGGGGCGTAGCTCCTTCAGCCGCGGCTCCATGCGCTTGTCGAGCTCGCGCATCTTCTCGACATCGGTCACTTTCCCTTGGATCACCTGAACGAAGCCGGCGTCGTCCGAGCCGCCATCGATGACCATGTCGACCTCGGTGCAGTCGTGGAACATGGGATCGGAGAGGTATTGGGAAGTCTCTTCCCACCAAGCGCCCTGCTCGGCGCTGTCGCTGTTCGAGCGCGCCGCTTCTTCGCTCTCGAAGCGCGCGATGACGATGTACTCACCGTCCGAGGTGACGCCCCCCGTGCTCCCGAGGAAGCCCTTGGCCTTGGGCCTGAGCTCCTGCTCCCATCTGTCCCTCTGCTTCCTCAGCCCTGCGGCGTCGGTGGCTCGAGCCTGGATCACCTGTACGAACATGGTTCCTCCCTTTCCTCGCGGGTCTATTCCGTTCTACTCCCCTCACCGGTCCCGTCAAGGGGCTATGCGGCGAACCCCCTTCCCTTGGGGGCCGCGATGAGAGAGACTTCACCTCCACGCAACGGAGCGTTCTGAGGGGGTATCGGTGTTCAAGAAGGTCTACGCACTATTTGCCATTGCCATCGTCGCGGCCGTAACGGTGTCGGGTACCGCGGCGGGAGCCGGCGGTTCCACCGGGACGGCGACGGTCTTCGCGCCCAACCCCGTTGCCGATCTGCAGAACCAGAACCTTACGGATCAGAAGGACGCCGATTACGCGGCCCTAGCCCAGGCCTACCACCAGGTGGGCCTTACGAACCTTGATGGAAGCGGCTACCTGCGGGGCGATTGGGCCAACGTGACCAGCGAGACGGGCGATCCTGCCTTCTCCGCGACCAACACGTTCAACTATCGCCGGAACGACGATCGATTCGAGCAGGTCATGGGCTATTACTGGGTGACCAAGGCGCAGCTCTATATCCAAAGCCTTGGCTTCGGTATCACGCGCCGTCCCGTCAACATGGAATCCCAGGACGTTCGGATCAACCAGTACGGGGCGGACAACTCGTTCTCGTGGGACAAGAAGGACCTGCTTAGATTCGGCAAGGGCGGGGTCGACGACGCCGAAGATGCCGAAGTCATCCTTCACGAGTACGGACACGCGATCCAGGACTCACAGCAACCGAACGGAAGTTACGGGACGACCGTCGAAGCCGGCTCGATCGGCGAAGGCTTCGGCGATTACTGGGCCGTGACGGTCAGCGCCGTGGTTTCTCCGACCCCGGATGCGCCGTGCGTCGCTGACTGGGACTCGATCTCTTACACCTCAACCGTTCCGCACTGCCTGAGGCGCGTTGATCGGAACCTCCATTACCCGGAAGATCTGAACCAGAGGGTCCACCACGACGGACTGATCTGGTCGCGGGCTTTGTGGGATTTCCGTAAGTCGGTCGGGAACGTGAAGGCCGACACGTCGATCCTCGAAGCTCAGTTCGCTTTTGCACCCGACACGACGATGCCGGCTGCAGCTCGAGCGACGGTCGCGGCCGCGCAGCGGATCTACGGGAACAGCGTCGCCGGGGCGGCCACAAGGGCTTTCGCCGCTCGCGGCATCCTCTAGCTTCCGAGCGTCACGCGTGGTGCGTTATCGGGGCCTCGGCGATCGAGATTTCGACTGGTCGGGGGCCGCGAGCGAAGGCCGGCGTCACGACGAGAGCGTCGGGTGTCGCGTCGGCGTTCGGATCTTGATGCTCGGTCTCAGTGATGACGAGGGCCGCCACCTGCCCTAGCTTCAACAACGACTCAGATGACGCCAGGTGGAGGACCTCGAAGGCGCCCTCACGATCGAGGTGCTTGCGCTCCATCAGGATCCCGATCGCCATCCCCACCAGGGTCCGCGACTCGTTCGTCGTCTCCAGTCTCTCCAAGCGAGTGCCCAGCCCGTATCCGGTCCCAGCCATGTCGCCTCCCCATATCCAGTCCCTTCCTAAAGGAAGGTATTCCCAAAGGATTCCACCAAATAGGGCATTTGAAACAGGAATATCCGTATATGTAGTCAAATCGTTACCTTTAGTAGTCGCTC
>JAXDJL010000018.1:0-11296 GCA_034665685.1 Actinomycetota bacterium
CTGGCGCGCGGCGACAGGTTCGTGCTGCGCGATGTGGGGCGCGTCCTCACCTTGGGCGGCGGAGTCGTGCTGGATCCTCTGGCGACTCCTCTGCGAGGAAGCGACGACGCTCGGGCGTCCCGATTGCGCGCCATGGACGGCGCCGGCCCCGAGGTCGTGTTGCGCACCCTTCTCGATCAGGAGGGCGCGATGGATGTTGGGGACGCTTTGTGGCGTGCAGGAACCGCCGAACCCCCGCCAGAAGCGCGGAGGTTGGGGTCCCTCTTGGTTTCGAGCGCCCGGCTCACGGAGCTCCAGACTGCGCTGCTCGCGATCCTGGACCGACACCATCACGCGCGTCCGCTGGAGAAGGGACGCGGTCTCGAAGTCGTGCGGTCCGAGCTGCGCTTGCCGACCTCCTCCTTCGAGGCCCTGGTAGCGGCCACGCCTTCGGTTGCTCAAGAGGGCTCGGTGCTGCGGCTGGGGGATCACTCCCCCACGCTCGCTCCGGCGGAGGAAGAAGCGAGGACGCGCGTCCTTCGGGCGATCGAAGAGAGCGGGTTCGCTCCCCCATTGGCGAAAGACCTCGATGCAGAGGCGGCTCTCCTGCGGGCGATGGTCGAGCAGGGGGATCTCGTGGCGGTGGGCGACTTCTACCTAACGCGCGCTCGGGCGGACGAAGCGCGCACGCGCGTCACCAGCGAGATACGCGAGAACGGCCCTCAAACGGTCGCTCAGATCCGAGACCTCTTGGGTACCACGCGGAAGTACGCGGTGCCGCTGTGCGAGTGGCTCGATGCAAGCGGCGTCACGGTGCGACGCGAGGACGTCCGCTTGTTGGGCCCTAGGGCCACTCCTTAAGGGTGCTCGCCCGACAGCGGTGATCCGTGCACGACGGTCCCGCCGACGAGATCGCCGTTCGGAGACGGAAGAGGCTTGCCGGTCTTCATCTCTTCAACGAGCGAATCGACAACGGCCGACAGATCGTGCTCGGCCAGGAAAACCTCCCGCTGACGAACGGCCGACGTTCCACGCTCCAGGATCTCGTTGACTCGCTGCAGGTCCCCGAGACAACCGAGACGTTCGGCCGTCGGCTCGAGCTGCTCTACGAGGTCGCTGAGAGAGCGGCGCAACGACATGAGGTTCCCCTCCTCGTCGCGGATGATGTCCGCTTCGAGGCCGTAGCGTGCCGCGCGCCATTTGTTCTCGCGGATCGTCCAAGCCTTGTGTTGTGGGATCTCGAGTCCTGCCGAGTAGCGTTCCCCAAGCCATACGACGAGCGACTGGCTGAGCGCAACGACCGCGCACAGCTCGTCCATCGTCGGTATGCCGTCGCAGATGCGCAACTCGAGTGTCCCGAATCCGGGATGAGGGCGGATGTCCCACCACACCTCGCGGATGCTCCGGATCGTTCCCGCGCCGATGAGGGTTCGCATGAATCTCTGGAACTGTCCCCAGTTGTCCATGTGATACGGCAGACCGGCGGTGGGCAGGGATTCGAAGATCTTGGAACGGATCGAGGCGAGTCCTGTGTCGCGTCCCTGCCAGAACGGACTCGACGAGGACAACGCGAGGAAGTGACCGATGAACGTACCGAGGCTGTTGGAAACCGCGATCGCTTCTTCCCCCGAACCGACGCCCACGTGAGTGTGAACGCCGAAGATGAGGAGGCGGCGCGCGGTCCACTGGCAATTCTCTATGAGGCGGTGATACCGGGGATCGGGTGACACGGTTTGGTCGGCCCACGCCGAGAACGGATGCGTACCGGTGCACACGATCCGATAGCCGAGTCCCTCCGCAACGTCGATCAGCCGGTTCAACTTGCCCTCGAGGTCTTGTCGTGCGGCCCCCACCGTGGGACACACGTCGGTGATGACCTCGACGCAGCACTCGAGCAACTCGTGCTTGAACCACTTGTCATCGCCGAGCTCGGCGAGGATCTTGGTCGCGGCGGTGTCGGTCGCCAGCGCCCCCGCCTCGTCGACGATCTGAACTTCGATCTCGACCCCGAGCGTCGGCTGATCCGAACCGTTGAAGACGATGTTCATGGAGATCCCCCTAGTCCGCCGTCTGCCCCCGGATGCTACCCGAGCGCACGCGGTGGCGACCCAAGAGGAACACGAGGGCCAGGATGTTGGCGGCGAACCCCACCGCGATCGCGCCTGCGCCCGACGAGAGCGGGATCAACAAGGGGATGAGAGCGCCGAATACCCACGCGAGCTGCAGCAGCGACTCGAAGCGTGCGAAGGCCCACCCGCGCCCGCCTTCGGGGGTCTCTCGCTGCACGATCGCGTCGAAGGCCACCTTCAGCGCTCCGGAGGACACCCCCACAGCGAACACGAGCACTCCCGCGCTGAAAGGGGAGAACATCTGACCGACGATGAGCGCGGTCACTCCCGCCACCATCAGAGCCGCTACGAGGATCCCCTCCTCCCGCATCACACGTCGTAGACGAGGCGCGACCAGCGCGCCGACGAGGCCGCCCAGCGTCGCCGAGCCGATCAACAGCCCAAGTCCCACCGAGCTGAAGTGCTCGCGGCGCAGTGCGAAGGCCAGATCGAAGACGAGGAAGCCGACGAGCATCCGCATCCCGGCCGCCGCCGCACCGGCCTGGCGAACGGCAACGGAGCGAGCTCTTGCCTGGGCTCCCAGACGCTCGTGCTCCGGACGACGACCGCGTTTCATGGGGAGGCGCAGAGCCGGCAGCGTTGCGAGTCCATAAACGAGCGCCGCAAGCAGCAGATCCACCCGAGGACTGAACAGCTTGATGAGCGCGAGCCCCAGGAGGCCACCGGCGATCCCACCGAGCGCGCTGACGCGCGATAGCGCCGCGCCTGCCTGAACGAGGCTCCTCGATTCGGGCAACAGGTGAGGGAGCACAGCACCGCGCACGATGAGCGTGACCTTGGAGAAGAGCAGGATGCCGAACGCCAGCGGGAACAGATAAAGGGTCTCGAGGCGTGTCGCCAGCATCCAGGCGAGCACTCCGCGGCCGGCCGAGGCGATCACGAGTGCCCAGCGAAGACTGGCCCGATGACGGTCGAGGACGCGCGCCAGGAGCGGGGATACCACCGCGAACGGCGCGACCGTGAGCGCCAGATAGAGAGCGACCTTCCCGCGGGCGGTGGCCTCCGGCACGGAGAAGAAGAGCGACCCGGCCAGGGCAAGTGCGATCAGAGCATCGCCGGCGGCCCCCGCCGCCTGCAGCACCAGGAGGCGACCGAACTCGGGTGTGACGGCCTCGTTCCGAAGGTTTCGTACCGCGCGCCGGAAAACGATCGCGAGGAGGGGCTCGTCGGCGGCGTTCGGGGTGGAGGACATCGTGCCGAGTCACCCTATCGCCGCCGCCTGCGGCGCCCCCGGATACCCCTTTTGAGGAAGACCTGAGGGCAGGAGTAGGCGCCCTGAAGGCGAAATGGAGAGGAGAGGCCGAATTCGTTCGGCCTCGAACTGATAAAGGCCTCTATTCGGACTTAACGGACATCAAACGGGGAGAACACACCCAATGAGAACCCGGCACCTCGCCCTCATCTCAGCGCTGGCGGTACTCGCCGGTGGCCTCACCGTCTCGGCCCCCGCGACCGCGGGACCGAAGTACGGGTCCAAGTCCGAGACCCTCATCGTCCCCACCCGGCACGGCCAGATCTACATGGAGGTCGTGCGTCCGACGCTGAACGGCAAGCCCGTCAAGGCTCCCACCGTCCTCACGTACTCCCCCTACTCGATCCTCGGCCGCAACGGTGATGCGGATCGTTACGTATCGCGCGGCATCGCTCGCGCCTTCGCCGACGTCGTCGGCACCGGTAATTCAGGAGGTTGCTACGACTACGGCGGCAAGCGCGACAAGGACACCGCTTACGACATCATCGAGTGGCTGGCCAAGAGGCCGTGGTCCACGGGCAAGATCGGGATGATCGGCGGCTCCTACAACGGCACGACGCAGTACGCCGCGGCCACGCAGCAACCGCCGCACCTCACGACCATCGTTCCCGAAGCGGCGATCAACCGTTGGTACGACTACGCGTACTCGGGGGGCATCCGTTACAACCTGAACAACGAGAACCCGACGGACGAAGGATTGGACACGCCGCTCGGTTTCGACTTCGGCTTCGCGATCCCGCCCCCGATCGACTACGACGACCCGACGTGGGCGGACCGCGTCGCATCAACTATCACTCCCTGCGAAGAGATCCAGCACACCGAACACGGTTACGACGACACGCCCGACTACGACAAGTTCTGGCGCGAGCGTGACTACATCAGGGACGCCGACAAGATCGACATCCCGGTACTCATCTCGCACAACTGGGGCGACTGGAACGTCAAGCAGGAAGAGGCGTTCAAGATGTTCCACGCGATCAAGAACTCGCCGAAGAAGGCGCTCTACATGGGAAGCCGCTACTCGGGCCACGGCACCCCCGGTGGGGATTACAGCAAGACCGTCGATGCATGGTTCGACCACTACCTGCTCGGGATCGACAACGGCATCGAGAAGCTTCCTGCCGTCACGAGCCAGACATCGGACATGGACGGTCCCGGGAAGTTCATCGCCGGTGATTACCCGTTCGTGATGCCGGTGACGTTGTACGCGCAGGAGGCTCCCAAGCTCGACCCGGCCGACTACGAGTGGAAGCTGCTCCCCGACAAGCCCGAGAAGAAGTCGCCTCTCAAGCAGGTCGCTCAGTTCCCCTCGGCCAACATCAACACCGAGTCACACGCCAATCACCACTCTCGCAACAACCACGATTGGTTCTGGTTCGAGTCGCCGGCGCTCGCGCGCGACACGAGGATCTTCGGGAGCATCAAAGTGAAGCTCTGGTCCACGATCTATCGCGAGTGGATCACCTTCACGCCGACCATCGTCGACGTCGATCCCGCATGCCATCTCGCCGTTGCAGGACAACACCTCGGGGACCCGCAGTGTCAGATCGAGCCCGAGCCGGGCCGCCGGCTGCACTCCGTCACGAGAGGTTGGCTCGACTCCCGTTACCGCGACGGATTGAGCAAGCAGGTCCTGGTGGAGCCCGGTAAGTCCTTCGGGACCACGATCGTCGAGAAGCCTCAGGACTACGTGTTCCAGAAGGGGCATCAGATCGGCCTCAACATCCAGACGGAGATCCTCGAGTGGTCCCTTCCGAAGCCCTACCCGGGCTGCGATGGAACCGACCAGCAATGCGCCTACCTGAAGATCGATTGGCTCGAGGGGAAGACGAGAGTCGTGCTGCCGATCGTGATGGACAAAGAGGGTCACATGGATCTCTTCTCGAGCGGCTCCCACGATCACTGACATGATCGGCCGCCGGCGATCCAGATCGGTTTTCGGTGCGGTCGCCCTCTGCCTCTTCGCCGCGCTCGTCCCCACGAGCGCGCTGAGCGCCCCCACGGTCCCTTGTAAGGACGCGGCACTTGCCTTTCTCAGTGGGAAACAAGACAAACAGATGGAGACCGTGCAACTCCGCACCTTTCACATCGAAGCCAAGCCGCTGGCCAAGGGCTACAAGATCGGCCGTGCCGCGAAGGTCTCCGTTCAGATCACTCGCCCCGCGGATGAAGATCCGACCGGCAGTGGGATCCCGCTCCCCGCCGGCCCTTTGAGCAGTCCCGCGCCGGATGTCTTCGTTGGGGTCGGGGTCAACGTCGGCGACGTCTTCCTCCCCGGCTTCGCCGTAACGGACGAGCAGGGCAAAGCCGTCGTGAAGGTGGAGTTGAAGTCGTACACGGTGCCCGGCAGCGCGGACGTCTCCGTCTACGCGTACCAGACCACTGCGAAC
Source organism: Actinomycetota bacterium (assembly GCA_034665685.1). GTDB lineage: Bacteria > Actinomycetota > CADDZG01 > CADDZG01 > WHSQ01 > JAUJNU01. Next base: position 5,751 of record JAXDJL010000018.1, read on the forward strand.
ACGACGTGCTTACGCGTCGAAGAGAACGGCTTCCGTCAATACCCCAAGATGTTCTCGATCAAGAACTGACCTTAGGACTGGGGTGTGCAGCTGTCGCACAGCCCGAACAACTCGAGGTCATGTGTCACCTCTGAGAACCGATGCTTCCTCGCCAGCGACGATGCCCAGCTCTCGAGCTGATCGTTAGCAAGCTCAACCGTGTAGCCGCAGGACCGGCACACGAGGTGATGATGGTGATCCTCGGCCCGGCATCGTCGGAACATCAATTCGCCGTCTTCGCGGCGCACGACGTCCACCTCGTTCACGTCCGCCATCATCTGCAGGTTCCGGTAGACGGTGGTCAGTCCCACGGTCATCCCTTTGTCGCGGAGCGCGTCGTACATCTCCTGAGCGCCAAGGAAGGAATCGGCGTCCTTCAACAGTTCGAGGATGGCGGTTCTCTGCCGAGTCGAGCGCATATTCGTGAGCGCCGAAGACCTTTTCTGACCCATCCGGCTATCCAACCAGCCTGGTCCGAGAGATCAAGGAAGAGACCGCGAACGCAAGGATCGAGAGCAGCACGATGGTGGCCGCTGGAAAGAGATCTGCGTAGAAGGCGACCACGAGTCCCACGATCGACGTGCCGACACCGAATCCGATGCTCGCGTACGTCGTTGCGCGGAAGCTCCGGGTCAGCTGCTGAGCCGCCGCCACCGGGAGAACGAGCATCGATGCCACCAGAAGGATCCCAACGACCTTGGCGGTGGCAGCGATCGCAAAGGCGGCGAGTAACGCAACGAGGATGTTCAATGCGCCCACAGGTAATCCCGACACTCGCGCGACCTCTTCGTCGTACGCGACAGCGAAGAGATGCTTGCGCAGACCGAACGAGGTGAGGACGACGAACGTGGCGACGGAGGCAACGATCCAGAGATCCGCCGTACTGACCGTCAGCACCGATCCGAAGAGGTAGGAATTGAGGTTGATCGTCGAAACGTTCCCCAGGCCGAGCAACAGAACGCCGCCCGCGATGCCACCGTAGAAAACGAGGGCCAAGGCGATATCGCTCTCGGTCTTCGAGCGACCGCGCAAGAGCTCGATCGTGATCGCTCCGGCCATCGCAAAGACGAGGGCGAGGAGGATCGGAGAGACGTCGAAGAGCAGACCGGCCGCGACTCCCGCGAAGGCGACGTGACCTATCCCGTCGCCCATCAAAGAGAGACGGCGTTGGACTATGAAGATGCCGACCGCAGGCGCAGCCATCCCCACCAAGGCCCCCGCAACCAACGCCCTGATCATGAAATCCCATTCCAGGATCTCGAGGCTCACGCGCTCTGTCCCATCTCGGGATGGTGAGCGTGATCGAACTTGAGGTCGACCGGAGCTCCATCGTGGATCACGCGCCCCCGCTCGAGAACGACGGCTCTCTCCACGAGTGGTTGGACGGCACCAAGAGAATGGGCAACCATCAGGATCGACGTATGCGCCTTGAGCAAGATCTTGATGGTCTCGGCAAAGCTCTTCTGATGGGCAAGGTCCACGCTGGCGACAGGTTCATCGAGAACGAGCAGGTCCGGCTCGCCGACCAGGGCTCGGGCGATCAGAACCCGCTGCTGCTGTCCGCCCGATAGGTGCGACACCGGTTCGGCCTTCACTTCGACGAGGTCGACCAGTTCCAGCGTTCTCGACACGGCAGCTCGATCAGACGCGCCGTAACGACCGAACAACCCGACGCGGGAGGCCCGCCCTGAGATAACGACCTCCTCTACCGTCGCGGGAACGCCGGAGGCGGCACTCATGCGTTGAGGCACGTAACCGATCCGTTCCCACCGTTGAAAGCTCTCCAGTTCTCGCCCGAAAAGCTTCACTCGGCCCGACGATCGTTCGATGAGACCGAGCAGCGTCTTCACCAGTGTTGTCTTTCCCGATGCATTCGCTCCGAGTAGCACCACGAACTCACCCTGGTGGAGGCGGAAGTCGACATCCCACAAAACCTGTTGCCGGCCCAGGAAGACAGAAACGTTGTCCATCTCGAGGATGGGGGGATCAATCACAGCCAAGTGCCTCGGTCAGCGCGGCCAGATTTGCCTGCATCGCATCTATGTAGTCTCCGGATTCCGGCTGAGACTCCAGCGGCGACAGCATCGCCGTGCGCGCTCCGGTCTCGGTCGCGATCGTCTCCGAGATGTCAGGAGAAACGAGCTCTTCGAAAAAGATCGTTCCGATATCGTGCTCTTCCACGAAGCGCGCCACGTCGGCAAGCCTGCCGGGCGACGGCTCGCTCTCAGGGTCGACCCCCGAGATGCTCACCTGATTGAGGTCGTAGCGCGCGGCCAGGTAGCCGAAGGCCGCGTGGCTCGTGACGATGTCCCGGCTGCGACAGTCACGCAGGCCCGCTGCGAACTCCCGATCTAGCCGAGCCAATCGAGCTCCGATCTCGCGGGCGTTCTCCTCGTACGTCACTTTGTGCGCCGGATCGATCTCGCCGAGCCGTGCGGCGACCTTGTCCACGAGCGCGGCCATGATCGACGGATCAAGCCAGACGTGAGGGTCGCCCGCGGACGCCGGCTCACCTTCAGCCTCGGAGCCGGGCATAAGGTCTTCGCCTTCGAGGACGTCTAGCTTTTGCGATCCATCGAGCCCAGAAATCACATCGTCGACGGCCGGTTGAAATCCCCCTCCGAGATAAACAACCAGATCCCCCTGCGATAGGAGACGAACCTGGTCCGCGGTCAGCTCGAGATCGTGTGGCTCCACGCCGGGAGCGGTGAGATTCGCGACCTCCACCAGATCGCCTCCCACGCCTTCCGCCGCGTAGACGAGTGGATAGAAAGCGGCCACCACCGACGGTCTGGATGCGCCCTGGGAGGGACCAGGATCGTTCGCGCCGCAGGCGGCCATCAGCAGAGAGGCGATCGCGCAGAGCGCGTAGCGCCGGGCTCGTGGGGTTCCCATCGACGCAGAGTAATGAAGATGAAAGTGATTGTCAAAACCAAGTAGGGACCTGGCGGACCAGGCCTGGGCCCGCTTACGAGGTGGGGGCGTCTACATCCTCGTGCAGGGGCTCGACGAGGAGCACGAGCCCCTCGGTTGCCTTCACCTCCACCTTGGACCCGGCGGCGATGCCGGTTTCCATCGTCCGGGCACGCCACAGCATGCCCTTCGTTAGAACCGTTCCCTCCGGCGCGATGTCGGTCTTGGCCTCGCCGACCATCCCGACGATCCCCTCCTCGCCCGTTATCGGACGCCGTAGCCGGACGCGGAGTGCCGCCGTCATGACCGAGAAAAAGAAGACGAGTGTGAGGAACACCGCGATCGCGATAGTCCAGCCGCTCACTCGAACCTCGGGCGCGCCGGAGAACAAGATGGTGCCTCCCGTTATCAGTGCCGCGACCCCTGCGATCGTCCACACGCCGAACCCCGCGATCTGGAGATCGACGATGAAGAAAGTGATCGCTGCGGCGATGAGCAGCACGCCGATCCAGTTCGTGGGCAGCACCGACAGTCCGTAGAACCCGAGAAGGAGCGCGAGCAAACCCAGGATCCCCGCGAGTCCGATGCCCGGGTTGTAGAGCTCGAAGATCAAGCCGAAGAGGCCGACGAGCACCAAGAGATAGGCCGTGTTGGGCGCGGTGACCGCGTGAAGAAGCCGCTGCATCAGGTTCATCTGCTGGAAGCGGACGGTGACCGTGAGAGCCTGTCCCTCTGCGTCGTACGTCTCGAGGGTCCTCTCCTCACCGCTTCCGGTTGTCACCGTTTGGCCGTCCAGCGACTGCAGAAGGGTGCCGAGAGAGGACGCGGTTCCGTCGATGACGCCGATCTTCTCGGCCTCGCTTGAGCTGATGGAGGCCGCGTCCCGCACCGCGTTCTCCGCCCACTCCGCATTGCGTCCGCGGGCCTCAGCGAGACTGCGGATGTAAGCGGCCGCGTCGTTGATGACCTTCTCGTCGAGAGCGCTTCCGTCCGACAGGCTGATGGGGGTCGCGGCCCCGATCTCGGTCGCTTCGGCCATGTAGACGAGGTTCGCCGCATACGCGATGAACGTGCCCGCCGATGCAGCTCGGGCGGCGCGCGGGGCGACCCACACGACGACCGGGACTTCGGATTCGAGAATTTGAGTGACGATGTCGCGCATCGAAACGTCGAGGCCGCCAGGGGTGTCCAGTTGGATGACGGCCGCCTCCACTCCATCTCGTTCCGCCGTGGCCAGGCGCGACTTCAGGTAGTCCGCGGTCGGGGGATCGATGAGCCCCTTGATCGAGATCAGGTCGAGGGTGCCGATCGAGGTGCTCTCCTGAGCCCCCGCGTTCCCGACTCCCGACGCGGTCACGACGAGGAGAGAAACGAAGGTGAGCAGCCAGAGACGCCGGATCGCGTGCCAGACGCGGTGATTCATCCATCTATGGTCGCAGACCCCCAAGTCCGGCCGCGCCACGCTGGACCCGAAAGCCGGCTCGTTCATGGCTCCCACCGTGTCGGCCTCGCTTTAGTGGGGTAGAACGTGCCGGTGGACATCGACGAGTTCCTCCAGCCCAAGATCCTCATCGTCTCGGGCAAGGGAGGGGTTGGAAAGACGACGGTGGCCGGCGCACTTGCCCTCGTCGCGGCGCGACGTGGTCACAAGGTTTGCATCGCGGAGGTGGACCGCAAGGGAACGCTCCCGAAGATGTTCGGAGGAGGATCGCTCTCCTACAAGCCCTCCGAGTTAGCTCCGGGTGTGTGGGGGATGAACATAGTTCCGGACGAAGCCCTGGCCGAATATCTCGACGTCCAGTACCACATGAAACGGATCGCCAAGGTTTTCTCGAGCACCAGCTTCGTCGACTTCGTCACGGCCACGGCCCCCGGCCTGAAGGACATCCTCGTTCTCGGGAAGATCTGGTATCTGGAGCAGGGCCGCGACAACGACAGGGTGCAGCACAACTTCGACACGATCATCGTGGACGCGCCGGCCGCCGGACACATGCTGACCTTCCTGTCCGCTCCGATGGGGTTATCGGATGCGGTTCAGGTCGGACCGGTCCGTCGTCAGGCCGAATGGATCGTGCAGATGCTGACCGACCCGAAGAGAACGCGCGTGCACCTCGTGACGTTGGCGGAGGAGATGCCGGTGAGCGAGACGATCGAGACCGCGGAGGCACTCGAGAAGAAGATCGGGATCGAGGCGGGAGCTATCTTCGCCAACGCCATCTATCCGGCCATGCTCGAGAAGGGCGACCTTGCCACTCTCGAGGAGATCCTCGCCGACGGAGACCCTCAGGAGCTGTACGACGTGGCACGAACCGTTGGGTTGTCACTCGACCGCGAGGATCTCGAAGCGCTCACCGGTTACGCGCGCTTCCTCGAAGCGAGACGCGCGATCCAGACCAAGCACCTGCGCGCCTTGAAGAAAGGGGTCGACTCTCCCGTTGCGGAGCTTCCGTTCCTCTTCTCCGCGGGTCTAAGCCTGCCGGGCATCGAGACGATCGCCGACGCGATCGAGGAGAACGTGGAAAGCCTATGAACCCGATACAGGAGATCCTCGCCAAGAAGGAGATCATCGTCTGCGCGGGGGCCGGGGGCGTCGG
>JAXDJL010000019.1:0-2672 GCA_034665685.1 Actinomycetota bacterium
AGCTGTCGGGCTCTCGTCCCGGGGGTGACACCGTCATAAGGCGGAAGACGAAGATACAGGCGTGGGAGCGGGAAGAGCTGTCGGTCTACCCCGCACCGTGAGTCGCTGGGACACACTTAAGGATCGAGCTCCGGGGCTCGCTGCTGCTCTTCCCGGTTGGGCGATCGCCTGCGTGCTCGTCCTCGCCGCCATCGTCATCGCGGAATACGCCCACTACGGAGGAGGTCATTCCTTCGCGCAAGCTCTCGTCGGACACGAGCGAGGGCTGATGGCATGGGACTCGGATTGGTACCTGCGGATCGCTCGCGACGGCTACGACTCACTCCCTGTGGAGGGACTCAGGTACTTCCCCCTCTATCCCATCGCCGCGCGCGTCGCGAACTCCGTGATCGGAGGTGGGGTAAAGCTCCATCTGCTTCTCATCGCGAACTGCTTCGCCCTCGTCGCCGGCGTCCTCCTCTACCGGCTCTGCATGCACGAGAAGGGGAACGTTCGGTTGGCCACGCGATCGGCATGGCTGTTGGCGCTCGCTCCCCCGGCGTTCGTCCTGGCGATGGCCTATACGGAATCTCTTGCCCTCACTTTCGCGATCGGCACGTTCTACGCGATGCGGCGAGATCGCTGGGGCTGGGCGGCGCTCGCCGGGCTCTTGGCGGGCCTCGTGCGTCCAACGGGGTTGCTGCTCCTCGCGCCGGTGGCGGTCGAAGCGTGGAGATCCTTGCCGCCCGCGACTCCCAAGAGGATCGCCCTTCGGGTGGCCGCGTTCCTCTCCCCCATCGCCGGCACGGGCATCTATCTCTGGTGGTCGCACGTCGCCAGGGGCGACGCCTTCCTGCCGCTCACCGTGCAGCAGCGCAGCAACGCGAGAGGCTCCTTCCAACTCCCCCTGGTCACGTTCTGGGACGCGGCGCGCGAGTTGATGACGGAGGCGCGCATAGATCAAGGACTGCATCTCTTGTGGGTGGCGATCCTGGTGGTGCTCGTCGTCAACGTGTTCCGTCACTGGCCCGCGTCCTATGGCGCGTTCGCCGCAGTGAGCCTTCTTCAAGCGGTCGCAACGAGCAACCTCAACTCAATCGAGCGCTACGGATACGGCGCGTTCCCCATAGTGCTGGCTGCTGCTTCCCTGTTCGACACGCCGCGGTCCGAACGCCTTCTGCTGATCGGATCGTCGCTCGCCATGACCGGCTACGCCACGGCCGCCTTCGTCAGCGGCTTCGTCCCCTGAACGAGACACTCGCCGCCGCCTCGGTGTCACCTAGACTGCCGGCGTGGAGTATCGCTCGGTCCTCGCGGACGGGACCCCGCTCCTCTTCCGTCCGCTCCGCAAGGAAGACAAGGAGCTGCTCAGGAAAGGCTTCGAGCATCTCTCGGACGAGACCCGCCACTCGCGCTTCTTTCACAACGTGAAGCACCTTTCCGAGGAGCAGCTCCGCTATCTCACGGACGTCGATTACAAGACGCACTTCGCGTGGGTCGCAGGCCTGGCCGAGACGCGGCCCACCGAGGGCGTGGGGATCTCTCGCTGGATAAGCCTCGCCGGCGACCCTGAGGTCGCCGAGGTCGCGGTGACCGTCACGGATGAGTACCAGAGGAAAGGGATCGGACGAACGCTCCTGACCCTTGCGATGGCGTCGGCGATCGAGGCGGGCGTGAAGTCGTTCCGCGCGTGGATCCTCAGCGACAACAGGGCCACCCTCGCGATGTTGAACAAGATGGGCGCGGCACCCGGCCACTGGGAGTCCGGGGTGATGGAGATGACGGTTCCGCTTCCCGCCGACCCGAAGGAGATCGAGGGGCTCGCCCCTCTGACGCTCGTGCCAGAGACCCTCTAGTAGGCGGGCGGGTCGCTCGCGGGGAAAGACTCCTCGGAGGCGATGTCTACCTCGTCGGTGTCGTTCTTCTCATCGTTCTCGCCGGTCTTGGGGCCGGGCTCGGTCCCTTCTTCGTCCCCGGCCCCGGAGTGCTTCTCGTTCTCGCGGGGATCGCGTTCGCTCACGTCACGCTCCTTTCCGAGGTGGCTCCTCGGTCGTCCCTCTCAACTCGATCGGTCTAGGGGAGTATTACCGCGTGTCCGACCCCGGTAAGCACCCTGAGACCAAGGTCTCCTCCGAGACGCGTGATGAACGCGCGGCCCTCTGGGATGGCGTTCGTTACTGCCTGAAGGTTTTCATCTCGGTGCGGGTCGGCTTGTTCCTCCTGGGTCTCCTCGCGGTCGCGCTCCTGCCGGCGAACGATGCGCCGAGCGTCCCGGGATGGAACCCCTCCGACCTCACGCCCGGATGGCACAACCTGTTCACCGCATGGGAGCGATGGGACGCTCTGTGGTTCCTGAGGATCGCCACCGACGGATACGCGGCCGCGGACGGAAGCGCCGCGTTCTTCCCGCTCTATCCCCTGCTCGTGAGGGGCCTGTCGACCGTGTTGGGCGGGCATCCGCTGGCCGCCGCACTCATCGTCTCGAACCTCTCGTACGCCGGCGGGCTGATCGTCGTCTACCTACTGACCGCGCACGAGTGGACCCGGGACACGGCGCGCCGCACCGTCCTGTACATGGCTCTCTTCCCGACCGCGTTCTTCTTCGTCGCGCCCTACAGCGAGTCCCTTTTCCTCTTCTTGTCGGTCTCGTGCCTCTACGCCGCGCGGCGCGAGAGATGGCTGCTCGCGGCCGT
>JAXDJL010000020.1:0-7036 GCA_034665685.1 Actinomycetota bacterium
GAGTAAGACGCGAGCAACCGACGGGCGGCCGGCGCCGACAGCAGCTCCGGCTGAAGGTCGGCGTTCGCCTTCTCCAGCAACTCGATGGCCTGGTCGATCCGTTCGGTGAGCGCAACCTGCATGACTCCATAGTGACGAGGGGGTGCGACAGAAAAGGCCCCGAAAGTGACCTGCTCGACGAGTTACTTGAACAAATTAGGTTGGGCGGGTGACACCAGACGCGACAAAGGCAGATGTCATCGTCGTGGGGGCCGGGATCGCCGGGCTCGTCGCGGCCCACGAGCTGACGTCCCAAGGAAAAACCGTCGTGCTCGTCGATCAGGAGAACGCGGCGAACCTCGGCGGTCAGGCCTACTGGTCGTTCGGAGGGCTGTTCCTGGTCGACTCACCCGAGCAACGCCGGTTCCGCATCGAGGACTCGCTCGAGCTCGCGTGGAACGACTGGCGGGGGAGCGCCCAGTTCGATCGGCTGGACGACGAAGATGCCTGGGCGGTCAAGTGGGCCCGCGCTTACGTGGAGTGGGCCGCCGGCGAGAAGCGCGAGTGGCTCACGTCCCATGGGATCGACCTGTTGCCGACCGTCGGATGGGCCGAACGCGGCGATCTGCGCGCCGACGGCCACGGCAACTCGGTGCCGCGCTTCCACATCGCCTGGGGGACCGGGACGGGCGTCGTCCGGCCGTTCGCCGAGTCGGCTCAGCAGGCGGCGAGCGACGGTCTCCTGCGCTTCCATCACCGTCACCGTGTCGACGAGATCGTCCTTACGAACGGCGCGGCAACCGGCGTCCGCGGGACCGTGCTAGCCGAAGACGACTCACCCCGAGGCGTCGCGAGTAACCGGGACGAGGTCGGCGAGTTCGAGCTGTCCGCGCAAGCCATCATCGTCACGACCGGTGGGATCGGCGCCGATCACGACATGGTCCGGCGTTACTGGCCGGACCGACTCGGGCGTCCGCCGGGCGAGATGATCACCGGCGTTCCGGCCTATGTCGACGGCCGCATGCTCGACATCGCTGCTGACGCGGGTGCAAGGCTCGTAAACCGAGACCGGATGTGGCATTACACCGAAGGCATCCAGAACTGGGATCCGATCTGGCCCAGGCATGGCATCCGCATCCTGCCGGGCCCCTCGTCGCTGTGGTTCGACGCCTTGGGGCGGCGTTTGCCGAACCCGTGCCTGCCCGGATACGACACGCTCGGGACGCTTAGCCATCTCCGGACCACCCCAGACATCGTGGACTTCGATCATTCCTGGTTCATCCTTACGCAGAGGATCATCGAGAAGGAGTTCGCTCTATCGGGCTCCGAGCAGAATCCCGACATCACCAACGCCGATCGCAAAGCATTCGTTCGCTCGAGGGTGATGGGGAAGGGTGCACCGCCTCCAGTCGAAGCGTTCAAGACGCGCGGAGCGGACTTCGTGGTTGCGGACGATCTCGACGGGTTGGTTGCGAAGATGAACGGGCTAACCGACGAGCCCATCCTCGATGTCGCCACCCTTAGATCCCAGATCGAAGCCCGCGATCTTCAGATCGCGAACCCCTACAGCAAGGACGCCCAGGTGCAGGGCATCCGTAACTCGCGACGGTTCTTCGGTGATCGCTTGAGCCGCACCGCGAAGCCGCACCGCATCCTGGATCCAGACGCCGGACCGCTGATAGGAGTGAAGCTGCACATCCTGACGCGCAAGTCTCTCGGTGGGATCCAGACGGATCTCGACTCGCGCGCGCTCGGGGCGGACGGGGCGCCGATCTCCGGTCTGTTTGCCGCGGGAGAGGTCGCCGGCTTCGGCGGCGGTGGTGTCCATGGCTACAACGCTCTGGAGGGAACCTTCCTCGGAGGCTGTCTCTTCGGCGGACGCGCCGCGGGCCGAGCTGCCGCTCGCGACCTGTGACGTTCGATTCCTCCCCCGAGCTGCTCGTGCTTCACGCTGCTCGCATCAAGGGGAGAGTGGATGCCGATCTAGTGGCCCGCCGGTATCGGCTGGACGTCGACGAAGTAGAGGATCTTTTCCTGGACCACGAGGCTCGCGGTTGGGTCCAGCGCGTCGAGTTCGCCGATCTCCAAGGCTGGTCGATCACCGAACGGGGGCGGGAGGAGGTCTCCCGCCTGCTGTCGGACGAGCTCGATCGGGCAGGCGCGCGCGACGCCGTCGCGGCGGCGCATGCGGCCTTCGTCCGGTTGAACTCCCGGTTCCTCGATGTCGTGACCCGATGGCAGGTTCGCCCCACGCCGTGGGACCGGATGGCCCTGAACGATCACACCGACGCCCGCTGGGACGGCAGTGTTCTGGAGGCCCTTAGCGGCTTAACCAGGAGGTTGCGACCGCTGGAAGAGCAACTGGCCGCCGAACTCGCCCGCTTCGGGGGCTATAACGACCGGATCGAAGGGGCCCTGGCCCGGGTCGACCGAGGCGAGACGAAGTGGGTGGACGAGCCGGGGATCGACTCCTGCCACATGGTCTGGTTCGAGCTGCACGAGGATCTGCTGGCTACGCTGGGTCTGGAGCGGGGTGCCGATGAAGAAAGATCGCCTTCGGCCGATGATTTTCCGCCCGGGGCCGGGTCTCAATAGAGAAAGCCACCGACAAGGAGGTCCGAATGCAGACGATCACTCCACACCTGTGGTTCGACAACCAGGCCGTCGAGGCGGCGGAGTTCTACGCGACCACCTTTCCCGATTCGAAGGTCACCAACGTGACCACGATCAAGGACACCCCTTCCGGTGACTGCGACGTCGTTTCGTTCGACCTGCTCGGCCAGCCGTTCCAGGCGATCAGTGCCGGGCCGTTCTTCAAGTTCACGCCGGCAATCTCGTTCCTCGTCCGCTGCTCGACGCGTGAGCAGGTGGATGCCCTGTGGGCCGAGCTGTCCCAGGGTGGCGAGTCGCTGATGCCCCTCGACACCTACCCGTTCAGCGAGCGTTACGGGTGGACCACCGACCGCTTCGGTCTCTCATGGCAGGTGATGCTAGACACGCGGGGCGAGATCGGCCAGGCGATCGTTCCGAGCCTGATGTTCGTGGGGGACGTGTGCGGCCGGGCGGAAGAAGCGGCCGGTCACTACGCGTCCGTGTTCCCGCAATCGAATGTCGATCACGTCATGCGCTACGGCGAGGGGGAAGAGCCCGACCAGCCTGGCACGGTCAGGCACCTCTATCTCTCCCTGAACGGTTTCAAGATTGGCGCGATGGACAGCGCGTGGGAGCACAACTTCGGATTCAACGAGGCGGTCTCACTGATGGTCTCGTGCGAGGACCAGAAGGAGATCGATCACTACTGGGACGGTCTCTCGGCCGTTCCCGAATCCGAGCAGTGCGGCTGGCTCAAGGACAAGTTCGGCGTGTCCTGGCAGATCGTGCCGACCGCGATGGACGAGATGTTGGAACGAGGCACGCAGGAGCAGATCGATCGGGTAACCCAAGCGTTCCTTCAGATGAAGAAGTTCGACATCGCGGAGTTGAGACAGGCATACGAAGGAGAAGGCGCACGGGTCGGAGGCCAAGCGTAAGGAGGCTACTTGGCCGATACACAAGCGGAACGTGAACATCGGGTCACAGCTCTAGAGCTTTTCTTCGACCTCGTTGTCGTCTTCGCGTTCACTCAGGTAACGACCTTCCTCTCGGGGACGCCGACCTGGGGCGGTCTGCTTCGGGGTCTGCTGCTACTCGGCGCGATCTGGTGGGCCTGGGCCGGGTACGCGTGGCTGACGAACGCCGTCGATCCGGAGGAAGGCGGGGTGCGTGCTGCGTTCTTCGGCGCGATCGCGGCGATGCTTATCGTCGGCCTCGCGACTCCGGGCGCCTTCGGGACCGATGCGATCACTTTCGGGGTCGCCTATCTAGCCGTGCGCCTGATCCTCCTCGTTCTTTACGGAGTGACGGGGCTCGGTGACCGCAACGTGTTGCGCTCGGTTGCGAGGATCGTCCCGGCTGGAGTCATCGGCCCGGGTTTAGTGCTCGTAGCCGGCTTCCTCGACGGCTCGGCGCAGATCGCGCTATGGGTTGCAGCGCTGGCGGTCGACTACCTCGGCGTCCTCGTCGACGACATGCGCGGGTGGCGGATCTCGCCCAACCACTTCGCCGAGCGCAACGGGCTCGTCATCATCATCGCTCTGGGTGAGTCCATATTTGCCATCGGTGTGGGGGCCGCGGGCGAGCCACTCGCCGCCCAAGTGATCGTCGCTGCATTCCTTGGGATCGGCGTCGCTGCGACGCTGTGGTGGTCGTATTTCGACTGGTTCGCATTCGCCATCCAGGCGAGGCTCGGCGAACTGACCGGGTCTGCTCGCGCCGCGCTTGCGAGAGACGGTTACTCGTATCTGCATCTGCCGATGGTGGCCGGCATCGTCCTGTTCGCTCTCGGTTTGAAGAGCACGCTGGCCCACGTGGACGACCCCCTCGCAACGATCCCAGCGTTGGGCCTCTGCGGCGGGCTCGCGATCTACTTCCTGGCCCACGTGGTTCTCCGACTCAGGATGGACGGTGGCCTCGGACGCGGTCGTCCCGTTGCCTCGGTCGTGCTCATCGCTCTGATCCCGATCACCCGGGAGGTCCCCGCTCTTGTTGCCCTGGGCCTCGTTACTGCGGTTTGCGCTTCGCTCATCGTTTATGAGGCCCTGCGGCACCGTGGCTCGCGCGCTTTTATCCGTAGTCGCAGGGGCGCCTTCACGCTGGAGGAGGTCGCCCTCGTCGAGAGGGGTGGTGGAGAAGCCCCGGACCCGCCCAGCACCAGATAGCGACGACATCGTGACGGCAGCGGCGTAGGGTCGACGTAGGGAGGCCGCGTTCCTCGTGGGACCGTCTCCTTCAACGGAAGGAAGCCGTCTCATGCAGATCCTCAAACAGGCCTGGTGGGCCCCGTTCGCAGCAGTGCTGGCGTTGGCGCAATTCTGGGTGGGTGCAGCGTTCATCTACGGAGCAGGTACTTCAAACGTGATCGACGCCGAAAGCACGTTCGCGGGGATCACGCTCGCTTTCGGAGGCGCGGCGGCGCTTGCTGTGGGGCTCTGGATCCGGCCGCGAGCCCGTGGAGTCGGAAACGCGCTGGTTGTTGTCGGCGCCCTGCTGGGCGCGATCTGGTTCTGGACCGTCGTCATGACACCCCTTGCGATCGTGGTCATCGTCGGCGTTGTGATCAGCCTGATCCACACCTCGAGTCCACCCGTGGGGGCCTAACCAGAAGATTGCTCGGCGCTCCACAGCTCGGGAAGGACCCGGCCCCGCGGATGGTTGGGGCTAGGTGACGATTCCGACTCTCGACTGATGGGGGAACCATGAACAAACAGGGGCATGACGGCGCAAGCGCCCAAACGACTATCAATCCGTGGTGGACGCTCGCCATCCTCTGCCTCAGTCTCGTGATGGTCGTCCTCGGAAACACCGTCTTGAACGTCGCGTTGCCGACGCTCGTTAGGGAGCTTCACGCAACGTCGACGGAGCTCCAGTGGATGGTCGACTCGTATGCACTGGTGTTCGCAGGTCTGCTCCTTACTGCAGGGGCACTCGGTGATCGTTTCGGGCGCAAGGGCGCCCTCATCATCGGGCTGGTGATCTTCGGCGCAGCTTCGTTCGCGTCGACATTCGCCACCGAGGCCGTTCACATCGTGGTGACCCGCGCCGTGATGGGTCTGGGCGCTGCCCTCGTTATGCCGGCCACGCTCTCGATCCTGACGACGGTGTTCCCGCCGGAGCAGAGAGCCCGCGCTATCGCGATATGGGCTGGGTTCGCCGGGGCGGGCGCAGCGATCGGCCCGATCGCCGGTGGATGGCTCCTCGAGCACTTCTATTGGGGCTCGGTCTTCTTCCTGAACGTTCCGGTCGTGATCCTCGCCCTCATCGGAGGACGATTCCTCGTCCCAACGTCTCGCGATCCCGAGCACGCCACCCTGGATCTCGTTGGAGCCGGACTATCCATCGTCGGGCTGGGCGCCCTTCTGTACGGGATCATCGAAGCGCCGACCTACGGCTGGAGCGATCCACTAACGATGTCGGCCTTCGCCGTGGCGATAGTCGTCCTGGGGACCTTCGGATGGTGGGAGCTGCGCAATCCCAACCCGATGCTCGATCTCCGGTTCTTCAAGAACCCTCGGTTCAGCGCCGCGAGCGCGGCGATATCTCTCAACTTCTTTGCGATGTTCGGAACATTCTTCCTACTGACGCAATACCTACAGGTGGTGCTCGGTTACACGCCCCTCGGCGCGGGGCTCCGCACGTTGCCGATGGCGATGACGATGATGGTCGCGGCCCCCATGTCGGCGCGCTTCGTCGAGCGGTTCGGGCCGAAGCGAGTGATGTCATCCGGCCTGGTTCTAGTTGCGACCGGCCTCGCCCTAACGTCCCGGATCGCCATCGATACGCCGTACCCGGTCCTCGCCTTGTTTCTGGTTGTAACGGCTGCAGGGATGGCATCGACCATGGCACCGGCCACCGCATCGATCATGACGTCGCTTCCATTGCGAAAGGCGGGTGTCGGATCGGCGTGGAACGACACCACGCGCGAGCTTGGCGGCGCGTTGGGCGTTGCCGTGCTCGGAAGCATCGGTGCCTCCGCCTACACGTCGAATCTGGCGGAGGCCTTGCCCCCGGGCCTACCAGCGGCGGTCAGGGATGGAGCGGAAGCCTCCGTCGGTGCGGCGGTACAGATCTCGTCGAGCCTGCCCGGGAGCATCGGGACGGATCTCGCGCATGCAGCGAAGGTGGCGTTCGTGGATGCCACGTCCGAGGCCCTGTTGATCGGCGCCGCTGTAGTTTTCCTCGCATCCATCCTCGTGGCGCGCTACATGCCGGCGGCCGCTGCGGTTCCGGGCACCGCGCCGGCGCACGGATCTCCCATCGCTGACGACGCAGTAGCGGTTGGACAAGAGACTTAAAGATCAGCCGCGGAGTCGGCGGGCGGCCCGCTGGATGGGGCCTTCCCGGGCACGGGCACGGCGTCTTTCCACCGCCGCCCCCACCGCCAAGCCGGACGAGAACAGGGCCACGCCACCGAGCCCGGCAGGCACGCCGATCAGCAACGCTCTCCGGCGGGTTCTCAATT
>JAXDJL010000021.1:0-9234 GCA_034665685.1 Actinomycetota bacterium
TGGCTGCGCCGCGCAATGTCGCGAGCGTGTCGATTGGTCGTCCCTGCAACGCGCAGATCGACGGCGGCGCCGAAGAGATGCTGCGAGAGGCTCGCACCTCCGATGCAGCGGTTGTAGGGGATGCTCCTGAAACCCGAGTTGATCCCGATGGGCTCGTCGCCCGCTTTCGCGCGAAGCGCCTCGAGTCGCCACATGAGGCGCACGACGTTCTCCTTCACGATCTCGGCGGAAACGGGGCCGCCGCGGAAACTACCGGCGAACTTGTTGGCTGCGTCGGAACAGCGCGAGTTGGTGTTCTGCTGGAACTCGATCCAGTCGAAGTGCTCGGTGGTTCCGTCGGGATCTTCGAGCTCGGCGAGGATCTTGAAGATCCTCCCCCCGGCGATCCCATCCTCGGTCAATCCGTATTGCTTCTCGAACGCGAGCACGGCCTTGGTCGTCCGTCGACCGAAGAACCCGTTCTCTACGAGATCGCGTTGCTCGCGGCTCGGGAACCAACCGGCGATCCGCAGTTGCAAAGCCGCAACGTCGTCTCCCCGGTCACCCTCCCGAAGGCTCCGAGCGAGCTCCTCGGCGTGCGCCTTGGGAGCGAAGATCGACGCCACCACCGCGACCAGTGCGATCGCGGACATGATGATGTTCAGCCGTACACGCATGCCGCCCGGTCCCCCTCTGTGATGCGCTTAGACGCCGGCGTGCGGCAGAAGCGCAGCAAGGGCCAGGCAGACCACGGCGACTGCGGAGGCAAGGTAGTTCATGGATGCGTTCATAGCTCTACTGTCGGCGAACGCCGCCCCCCGGCACATGCCCGCAAGGGGGTATCTGCACCCCAGATGGGGGAGGTTGACTGGGAAATATGACTAGTTAATCGGAAGCTTCCGGGCCGCCCTGCCCCTCGGTCGTCCCGCCGGGACCCTGGCCCTCGCGCTGCCCCAGCGCGGTAGCCACGAGCCAGGCGAACGCGGCCCCTCCAAGCGCAAGGCCCACCCCAAGAAGGACCTGCACCCAGGTAGGCGGGGACAGGGCGACTGCCAGGAGGAGGAGAAGGATCAAGAGACCCACCATAGAAACGGTCGCCAGGAGGCACCCGAGGGTCCACCGAACGACCTCGGGCGTCGCCCGTGATCTGTCCGAACCTCTCGAGCTCATAGCGCCGCGTTCCCCCCAACTCCTGCGTGGATCACCAGCCTCTCCTATCATCCCTCATATGACAGAGCACGAACGGGTGCGTGTGGTGTTGGTGGATGACCACGATCTGCTCCGGCGCGGCATCCGAACGATGCTCGAAACGGAGGACATCGAGGTCGTGGGCGAGGCGTCCGACGGCACCATGGTGTCCGAGATGGTCGGCGAGCTCACCCCCGACGTGGTGCTGATCGACGTGGTCATGCCGAACCAGGACGGGATAGAGACGACGCGGGCCATCAAGAACGCTTATCCCAACGTGGGCGTGGTCGTCCTGTCGGGGCACGACGAGCAGCAATTCATCTTCGACGCCCTCAAGGCAGGAGCCTCCGGCTACCTCCTCAAGACCGCCGACCTCGAGGAGGTCGTCTCGACCGTAAAGTCGGTAGCCGCGGGGCAGGCCAAGATCGACCCCACCGTCGCGGCAAAGGTCCTCGATGAGTTCCAGAGCTATCAAAAGGCCGAAGTGTCTGAGGTCTTCCAGCCACTGACACCACGCGAGCGCGAGATCCTCTCGCTCATGAGCGAGGGTCTGCCCAACAAGACGATCGCGGCTCGACTGTCGATCTCGGAACGAACGGTAACGACCCACGTCGCCAACATCTACTCGAAGCTCCAGGTGAACAATCGGGTGTCCGCGATCCAGGAAGCCATGCGGCGCCGCATCCTCGACCTCAATATCTGACGGTCCGCCGTGGGCGACGGGCAGGACGAGAGATTCCGGAACCTTCCGTCGATCGATCGCGTCGTGGGAGCCCTGTCGCTAAATGAGCCGGCAGCCGTTGTCGCTGCTGCTGCGCGACGCGCGGTGGATCTCGCCAGGGACGCGATCCGTTCGGGTGCCGACGCGCCGACCCTCGATGAGGTGCTCGAGCAAACGCGCGGCATCCTTCACGGACGCAAACAAAGACGCTTGACGCGCGTTATCAACGCGACGGGAGTGCTCCTCCACACGAATCTCGGTCGGGCCCCCCTGGGACCAGAACAACTCGACGCGGTTCGGAACATCGCGAGCGGTTACTCGAACCTGGAGTTCGATCTCACAACGGGCCGGCGAGGCAGTAGGTATCACCACGCAGCGGATCTGATCGCGGAAGCGACCGGAGCAGAAGCCGCGCTCGTGGTCAATAACAACGCCGCAGGGGTCCTCTTGTCGCTGGCTACGTTGTGCAAGGGACGAGAGGTCGTGATCAGCCGCGGCGAGCTTGTCGAGATTGGTGGCGAATTCCGGATCCCGCAGGTGATGTCGGCGGCCGGCGTGAAGCTTGTCGAGGTTGGGACGACGAACAGGACTCATCTCGCGGACTACGAGCGCGCGATCACCGCCGACACCGCAGCCATATTCAAAGTGCATCCCTCGAACTACCGCGTGGTGGGTTTCGCTTCTTCCGTGGCAGCGGCCGATCTCTCGCGCCTGGCGCGAGGTCGCGAGGTGCTGTTCTTGCATGACATCGGCTCGGGACTCCTGCGGGCCCCGGACGGCACGCCCTGGACCGCGGAAGAGCCGACGGTAGAAACGTCTCTCGCGGAGGGCGCGGATCTCGTCACGTTCTCCGGCGACAAGCTGTTGGGGGGGCCGCAGGCAGGGATCATCGTGGGACGAGAGAGCCTCATCGCCTCCCTTTCCAAGAACCCTCTGCTCCGTGCCCTCCGCGTGGACAAGATGACTCTCGCAGCGCTCGAGGCAACGCTCGTCGCCTACTCGAAGGACGGCCCCGCCGCTCTCCCGCTGTGGCGCATGGCGCTCGCCGATCCCGAGGATCTCGAGCGCCGGGCCACCGAGCTCGCGGAACGGATACAGGGCCGCGCATCCGACGGCGTCAAGGTGGAGGCCACTGCGTCCGAGGCCGTGGCCGGAGGCGGCTCGTCCCCCGGGGGCGCCATCCCGTCGTGGGCCGTTGCGGTCGAGCACCCCGAGCGGAGTGCTGCGGAGTTGGAGCGGACGCTTCGAGACTCGGCCCCGCCGGTGATCGCGCGGGTGTCCGACGACAGACTGCTGCTCGACCTGAGAACGGTCGATCCCGCGGACGACGCGCTGCTCTTCGAAGCGTGCGTCGCAGCGCTTCACTAGCCACGGCGGGGTAAAGAAGCCTGGCGTGCGGCATGATTGCCGTCTGACTTTCAAGGGAGGGCCACATGTCGTCGTTTTCTCGTAGCGCGCTGGCGCTATCCGTGCTTCTGCTTGCCGCGTTGGCGGTCCCGGCGCCGGCCGCGGAGTCCGCTGCTCCGGTCGAGGGCTATCGGCAGGGAGACCTGTCGATCACTGCCCTCTCGGTGCTTCCTCCGGGCCAGGGCCGGTACCTGAACTCTCAGGAAGCGCTCGAATCCAACACCGCCGGCACGCAGCCCGAAATGAACACGAACCAGATCGCCCTTTACCAGGACATGATCAAGATCGCCCCCGACGTTACCGAGGCGAACCTGGATGGTCTCTACAAGGACCACTCCTTCGGGATCCCTCCGGAGAACATCGCTAGCGAGTACTCGCCCCGTGCGGGAGTCGTCATCCAAAGAGACGATCCATACCAAGTCCCTCACGTGTACGGAACGACTCGCGCCGACACGATGTTCGGGGCGGGCTATGCCAGCGCGGAAGACCGCATGTTCATGATGGACGTTCTGCGCCACGTGGGACGCGGTCGTTCCTCGGAGCTCCTGGGAGCGACCGAAGCGAACCTCGCCATGGATCGGGAGGCCTATAAGAACGCCGGCTACAGCGAGGAAGAGCTACAGAGGATGATCAACCGCCTTCCCGAGCTCGACCCCGACCTGGGACCGATGGCCGTGCAGGATCTCGACGACTACACCGCAGGTGTGAATCAGTTCTTCGCGGAAGCGCGCGAGGATCCAACGAAACTACCCGCCGAGTACCCCGCTCTGCAGATCGTTCCGGAGGATTGGGCGCCGACGGACACGGTTGCCGTCGCCTCGCTGATCGGCTCGCAGCTCGGCGTCGGAGGCGGGCACGAGCTGCAGAACGCGAAGTTCCTCGCCCACCTTCGGAGAACGCACAAGCCGAGCAAGGCGAAGACGATATTCCGGGACTTCCGCGGGCTGGACGACGCAGAGGCGCCCACCGTCACGAGAAAGAGGTTCCCCTACCTCACCGATCTGGGGCCGATAAACCCGAAGTCGATAGCGATGCCCGACCACGCGGGCAAGGTGGCGAACGCCGCTGCCGAGATCGCGAGCCCCGTCCTCGACGGGCCCTTCGGTCCCATCAACCTCTCCTTCACCGACGCGATGAGCAACGCCCTTCTCGTCGGAAGTGACCTGTCGGCGAGCGGCAACGCACTCGCAGTCTTCGGTCCCCAAACCGGCTACTGGTCGCCCGAGATCCTGATGGAGATGGAGCTGCATGGCCCGGGTATCGCCACTCGCGGCGTCGGATTCCCCGGCATCTCGCAGTACACGCTCCTGGGACGGAGCACGGACTATGCGTGGAGCGCGACGTCGGCGGGCGGAGATCAGGTCGACATCTTTGCCGAGAGGCTCTGTGAGCCGAAGGGGCCCCCGACACAGGACAGCGATCACTACATCAAGAACGGGAAATGCGTCGAGATGTACTCGCGCACCGATAGCTGGACCGCGAAGCCGACGGCCGGCGGAACGGGCCCTCCGCAACAGGTCGAGATGACGACCCAGCGGACCGACAACGGGATCGTGCAGGCACGCGGCACAGTGAACAGCAAGCCGGTGGCTTTCGTGCAGCAGAGATCCAGCTTCAAACGTGAGGTCGACTCGGCCTTGACGTATGTCGAGATCAGTGACCCGAGCGTTATCAACGGACCGAAAGACTTCCAGCACGCGTTCGGGCGCTTCGCCTTCTCCTTCAACTGGTTCTACGTCGACCAAGACGACGTCGCCTACATGCTGGGTGGTTACTACCCACACCGGCGCGAGGGATCGACGCGCTCGTTACCCATGTGGGGGACCGGACGGTGGGACTGGAAGGGGAACCTTTCGTTCAAGCAGCTGGCGAAGAGCATCAACCCGGACAAGGGCTACATCACATCGTGGAACAACAAGCCGGCGCCCAGGTGGGGGGCGTCCGACGCCCAATTCAGTTACGGAACGATCTATCGGAGCCAGCTTCTCGACGATCGCGTGAAGAAGTACGCGAAGGACGGCAGCGTGACGCTGATCGAGCTCGTCAACGCGATGGGCGACGCGGCCACCGCGGACCTGCGCGGAAGCCGCGTATTGCCGTTCATGCTCGAGGTACTGGGTAGCCCGAAGTCGGACAGGATGAAACAAGCGGTCGACGTATTGGCCGCCTGGGTCGATGCGGGGGCTCACCGGCGAAGCCGTGATGACGATGCGGACTACGACGACGCCCCCGCCGTCGCGTTGATGGACGCTTGGTGGGTCCCGGCCCTCGAGGCAGCCTTCAAGCCGCGGCTCGGGAAGGCGTTCAACAGCGTCCCTCAACGGTTCGACGACCACCCCGGCCCCCTCGGGAGTGCGTTCCAGGATGGGTGGTACGGATACGTGCAGAAGGATCTCCGCACCCTGCTCGGCAAGCGCGTGCGCGACCGCTACGCGAACTCCTATTGCGGCAAGGGGTCGCTGCGGGACTGCCGGCAGGCTTTGAGGAAGAGCCTCGGCGACGCGATCGCGACGCTGGAGGAGGAGTTCGGCGCAGATCCCGACGCGTGGGAAGCAGACGAGGACGGTGACATGATCCAGTTCACCGCCGTCGGGTTGCAGACCCAAGAGCCGATGAGGTGGCAGAACCGCCCCACGTACCAACAAGTACTCGAATTCGGAACGCCCTAAAAGGGCGGGCGGGTACCAACGCAAAGAGGAAGAGCGGCCGGGGGCGACGGCCGCTCTTCCTTTCGTTGCGTGTTACTCCTTGCAGCTGGCTAGGTTCTAGACTCCGTCCGCCGGCAGGTCGCCGTCGGTCTCGTCGGTCTCTTCCGTGTCGTCGGTTCCGTCTTCCGTGCCATCGGCAACGTCTTCCGTGCCATCGGCTTCGTCGCCTTCATCGGCTCCTTCGTCGTCGGCATCCTCGGCAGGCTCCACAACGATCGGTGCGGCCGGCGCCGGGCGAAGACGAAGCTTCGTGATGACGCCGTCGACGGTCTTGACCCGCAGAACCATCGTTCCGGCTACGAGATCGTCGAGGCTTCCCCTCGAGGGGTTGCCGTGACCTTTGCCGCGAGTGTGCTTGCCGCGGTGCTCGATCTTGATCTGGACCCCGGCGTCGACGGTCTGGGTGGTGCCGGTTCCGTCTTTCCAGGTGAGCGTGAGCTCCATGCTTGACTCGTCGAACGAAACGACCTCGGCGAGTGCCTTCTTGCCGCCCTTCTTCTCGGCGGGGGCGCCTGCGTTCTCAGGCTTCTTGCCGTTGTTCGTCTTCTCGGCGGGGGCCTCGACGACTGCGGGGGCCTCGACGACGGCTGCCGCCGCCGGCTTCTTGCCGTTGTTCGATTTCTCGATGGGCTTCTTGGCGAGGGCCGCGGGTGCAAAGAGTGCCCCGCTTATCGCAAGAGTGAGAAAGGCTACGCCCGCGGTGCGGGCATGACGATGATTCATACATCCTCCTTCATTCGGTAGCTGGGCCGTCTTTCTGGGAAAGACCCCTGGCTTTGCGTCCCCGCCTCGCGACGGGTTTGCCATTTTCGTGAGGCGATGTGCCTGACTCTTAAGTAGTCGACGGACGGGGGAGATTACTGAAGGGTTATCCGAGGATGGTTTCGGAAAGCCTCGACTCCAACTCCTTGACCGACTCGAAGACCTGAGCAGCGCCGGCCTTCCGGAGCTCGTCCTCCGAGAAACCTCCGGTGAGGACCCCGATGCTCGCGACGCCGGCCCTCTTGGCCGCCTCGCAGTCCCATGTGGAGTCGCCGATCATCACGCCTTCGCCTCCGCCGGCCTTCTCGAGCGCTACCAGGATGACGTCGGGCGCCGGCTTTGCTTGGTCCACATCGTCGGCGTTGGTCCAGCCGTCCAGATGATCCTTCGCGTCCAACAGCTCGAGGTAATGGTTCAGCTCCTCCTCTTTGGCGGAGCTCGCCAGCACGACGCTGCAGCCCGCCTCCTTGAGGGAGAAGATCAGCTGCCGGGCTCCCTCGAAGAGAACCACGTCGTCGATCAGGTCGGCGTAGAACTTGCTCTCGGCCTCCCGGATCGCTTCGCCCTTCGACGCGTCGACCTCATCCCCGGCGACGGCCTTGACGAAGAGGTCCCCCGCCACGCCGATGTGCCGGTGGATCCGCCATATGGGCACCCGGACATCGTTCGCCTTGAACGCCCGGAACCAGCCGATGGCGTGGTGATAGTTGGTGTCGACGAGCGTTCCGTCGATATCGAGGACAGCGGTCCGGGGCATGTCCACCCGTTACCCAGGCCTTCGGACGTGAAACTCGGTGCGGGAAGCCGTCCGGCTCGGGCTAGGTTCGCACGTACATGCATGTCATCGGGACCGCCGGGCACGTGGATCACGGGAAATCGACGCTCGTCCAGAAACTGACGGGGACGGATCCCGACAGGTTGGCCGAGGAGAAGCAGCGAGGGCTGACGATCGATCTCGGCTTCGCTCACCTCACTCTGCCTTCCGGTAGGTCGGCCGGGATCGTCGACGTCCCGGGACACGAGCGATTCATCAGGAACATGCTCGCGGGAGCAGGAGGGATCAACGTCTGTCTCTTCGTGGTCGCGGCGAACGAGGGGTGGAAACCTCAGACGTCAGAACACCTGGCCATCGTCGACATCCTGGGAGTGACGTCCGGAGTCGTAGCCCTTACGAAATCCGATTCGGTTGACGACGGCGAGCTCGAGGCAGTCACGGAAGACATCCGCGCGCGGATGTTGGGCACGACGCTCGCCGCAGCTCCGATCGTGCCGGTTTCGGCGCGCACGGGCACCGGACTAGACGACCTCCTGGCAACGCTCGACGACGTGTTGGAGAACACTCCACCGGCTGCCGATCTCGGCTCCCCTCGCCTGTGGATCGACAGGGTCTTCACGATCGCGGGAGCGGGAACGGTTGTTACCGGAACGCTGGCCGGCGGTTCGTTCCATCGGGGGGACGAGATCTCGATCGCGCCCGAGGGGAGGAACGCGCGCATCCGGAGCATCCAGAGTCACAACCGCGAGCTGGAGAGCATTCCTCCGGGCAATCGGGTCGCGCTGAATCTCTCCGGTCTGACGCGACAGGGTGCCGACCGAGGAGATGCCGTCGTTCAGCAGGGCCGCTGGAGGAACACCGACCGCGTCGACGTTCGCATCTCGCTCGTCTCCGAGGAGCTGGCAGGACGCGAGCATCACCTCACCGACAAGGGAGCACACCTTCTGTACACGGGCTCGGCCGAAACACCGGTGCGCGTGAAGCTGATCGGAGCGAAGCGCATCGACGCGGGGGGCCGAGGATACGCGCAGCTCCAGCTACGGGCCGAGCTGCCGCTGGCGCGCGGCGACAGGTTCGTGCTGCGCGATGTGGGGCGCGTCCTCACCTTGGGCGGCGGAGTCGTGCTGGATCCCCTGGCGACTCCTCTGCGAGGAAGCGACGACGCTCGGGTGTCCCGATTGCGCGCCATGGACGGCGCCGGCCCGGAGGTCGTGTTGCGCACCCTTCTCGATCAGGAGGGCGCGATGGATGTTGGGGACGCATTGTGGCGTGCAGGAACCGCCGAACCCCCGCCAGAAGCGCGGAGGTTGGGGTCCCTCTTGGTTTCGAGCGCCCGCCTCACGGAGCTCCAGACTGCGCTGCTCGCGATCCTGGACCGACACCATCACGCGCGCCCGTTGGAGAAAGGACGCGGTCTCGAGGTGGTGCGCTCCGAGCTGCGCTTGCCAACCTCCTCCTTCGAGGCCCTCGTGGCGGCCACGCCATCGGTTGCTCAAGAGGGCTCGGTGCTGCGACTGGAGGATCACTCCCCCACGCTCGCTCCGGCGGAGGAAGAAGCGAGAACGCGCGTCCTTCGGGCGATCGAAGAGAGTGGGTTCACTCCCCCGTTGGCGAAGGACCTCGATGCAGAGGCGGCTCTCCTGCGGGCGATGGTCGAGCAGGGGGATCTCGTGGCGGTGGGCGATTTCTACCTA
>JAXDJL010000022.1:0-3516 GCA_034665685.1 Actinomycetota bacterium
GGCGGTGCCGGTTGCGGTGTCGATGTTGGGGGCGAACGTCTTGAAGGCCTCGACCGCGTGGTCGAGGAATGAGACGACGATCGTGTCGGAGCCTCGCTCGTACTCGTGGAGGAGGTCGGCGAGCTCCTGCTCGTAGGGCACCGTCTCGGGAGCCGTCGCCTTGATCTCGACGTTGATCAGCATGTCCGGGAACCTCTCGAGGACCTCTCTGAGAGTGGGGATCTTGAAGTCGTTGGGACTGAAGCGAGCGAAGCGGCCCTTCATCTTCTTGTCCCCAGTGGCGAAGCCCCGGTAGGAGAAGGCCTCAGCTGGCTTGTCGTTGCAGGTTCCGCAGTCGGGCACGAACCAATACGCGGCGTCCAGCTTCTTGATCTCTTCGAGGGTC
Source organism: Actinomycetota bacterium (assembly GCA_034665685.1). Classification (GTDB taxonomy): domain Bacteria; phylum Actinomycetota; class CADDZG01; order CADDZG01; family WHSQ01; genus JAUJNU01. Next base: position 386 of record JAXDJL010000022.1, read on the forward strand.
ATCTGGTCTACCCGGCCCGTACCGTTCGTCGTCCGATCGACGGTTGCGTCGTGCAGGACGACCAGCTCCCGGTCGGCTGTGGCGTGGACGTCGAGCTCGAGGACCTCTGACCCCTTTGCCACGGCGGTCTTGAACGCGTAGAGCGTGTTCGAGGGAGCCTCGATCTCCCCACCTTGGTGGGCGATGTTCAGGACCTTGCGGTCGAGCCACAGGTTGTCGGCCGCGGTCGCGGTCGTAGCAGGCACGATGAACGAGGCGGCGAGTAGCACCGCGGCCAGCTTCATGGGTCTCACAGGTGGAGGTCTCCTTATGTCGTGTTCCTCTAGATATTCGAGGGGCCCGGCGTAATCCCTGCGCGTCGCCAGGAGACTCGGAAGGGAGCTCGCCAATCGTCTGCTTCGTGGTGCCACCACCCTTGTGAGCGTCCATCGGCGCTGTCAGTGTGAGAGGGGCCGGTTACTCCAGAGGAGGCGCGCATGAGTGGAGCCCATGGGCCGACGGTCAAGGAGGCGGTCGGCCGATCCGTCCCACCCGCGTGGTTCGTCGAGCGGGGGACAAGCTTCAGGAACGCCCTGGGTCGCACCCACGGAAAGATGGTGCCGCCCTTCGTGCTCGCTCTGGAACGGCTGTTCGGCATCGTCGACAACAAGATGCTCGCCATCGCGGTTGAGCTGAACATCCCCGATCTCCTCCACGAAGGACCACGGAGTGCAGCGCAGCTTGCGGCAACTACTGGGGCCGACGCGGACGCACTCGAGCGGATGTTGAGGTTCCTCGTCTCGCGGGACCTGTTGGGGACGACGAAGGATGGCTCCTTCAAGAACAACGCGGTGTCGGATGTCCTGCGCGCAGATCACCCGTGGTCGTGGCGGGGATGGGTCTCGTTCTTCGGGTCCGATTGGAACTGGAAGATCTGGAACGAGGCGAAGCACTCGGTGATGACGGGGGAGAGTGGGGCTCTCGCAGCGTTCGGTCACGATTTCTTCGAGCACGTCAATCACAGGGATCCGAAGGCTGGAGAGGCCTTCAATGAGGCGATGGAGGCCGGATCACGGATCCAGGGTGTGGTACTCGAGGACTCCTACGATTTCTCGAGGTACCGGCGCGTATGCGACGTTGGAGGAGGAACGGGGGCGGTTCTGGGTGCGATCCTCCAAGCGAACGAGAATCTCGAGGGAACCCTCTTCGAGCTTCCCGAGGTCGCGGAAGCCGCACGCCTGAAGGTGCAGGCCGCAGGTCTTCTCGATCGATGCTCCGTGGTCGGCGGTGATTTCTTCGCCAGCGTTCCCGGCAACTGCGACCTCTACCTCATGCTGGCAGTGCTTCACGACTGGGACGACGCTCCGGCCGCTGCGATCTTGCGAAACGTACGGGCGGCGATGCCTGCCGACGGGAAGGCGGTGGTGGTGGAGTCGGTCCTCACGGACGACCCGGGTTACAGCTTCGCTCGAGCCACCGACCTTCTGATGCTCGTCCTCACGGGGTCGGGTCGTGAGCGGTCGGAGGAGGACTTCAAGAAACTGTTCGCCGCCGCCGGCTTCGCTACTCGCGTGATCAAGCTCCCGACCCTGTTCCGGGCATTCGAGCTGACCCCGGCGTGACGAAAGGCATCCACTCGGATGAGCTAACGTCTATCTATGTGCCGAAGCATCAAGACGCTGCGAAGCAGTGAGGAACCACCGACCCATGAGGAGATCGAGGCCGCTGCGCTGCAGTTCGTGCGCAAGGTCAGCGGATACCGCGCCCCCTCGGAGGCGAACCGTAGAACCTTCGACAAAGCCGTGGCTGACGTCGCCAAAGCGACCCACCGCCTCCTCGACGACCTGGTGATCCGCACGCCCCAGCAGCGCGCCAGCTAGCAACAGTCACCGCGACCTCGCGCATCGTTCTCTAGACGAGCGCCCCTCTCCGCGCGGAACGCTCTGGACAGACCTCCCGCCCGGCTGTTAGCTGGTTCCGTCGGCTCGTCGATGAAGAGGAGGCGCAGATGAACGTCCGGACCGGGACGGGGACGTCGATGGATGAGAACCAGGTACTGCGATGGGGTGGGGCCGCAGCGATGGTGGGGGCAGGGCTCATCTTGGTGGGAAACCTCCTTCATCCGCGCATATCGGATCCCGGCAACGTCAGGGACGAGCTGGAGGCCGTGGCAGACAGTGGGATCTGGGTCTTCGATCACTTCTTGATCGCGTGGGCGCTTGGGTTCCTATTTGTGGGACTGATCGCCATCACCAGCTACCTCGACGGAGGAACGAGCTCCACGATGGCTCGCATCGCCCGAGCCAGCGTTGTAGGCGGCGTGGTGGTGGCCTTCATCGCCGTGTCGGTCGACGGCATGGCCATGAAGACTGTGGCCGACGAATGGATGGCATCCGGAGCGACCGACGTCACGTTCGCTACGGCGAACGCGGTGAATCAGATCTCGTTGGCTCTGTTCACGGCCCTGATCGGGTCGTTCGCCGGCCTGAGTCCCGTCCTCATAACGACCGCCCAGCTACAGAGCAAACGATTCGCGCCGTGGGTCTGCTACTTGGGGATGGCCGGTGGTCTCGTGTGCCTCGCGGTGTCTTCGATCATGGTGTTCGCGGGTCCTTCTGGCTTTGTCTCGAACGTTCTCTTCACCGCCGGATCACTCGCCGTCACCGTGTGGGTCTTCATGTCGGGCCTCCACCTGTGGCAGCGAGCCTCGGAGGGGGCCGCGACGTAGCGAGGGATTCAGGCGATGGCGTCGCTGCGCGCTGGCTGGTCCGACGCGAGCAGGTGGGCCTTGATCTCCGCCAGCGGAAGGGGCCTGGCGAATAGGTAGCCCTGTCCCGAATCGCAGCCGAGAACCTTCAGTCGGTCGAGCTGATCGCCCGTCTCTATCCCCTCGGCGACGGTTTGGAGCTTGAGGATCCCGGCTAGGTGGACGAGCGCTTCGGCTAGAGCGGATTCCTCTGGGCCACTCGCGACCCGGGAGATGAACGAGCGATCGATCTTCAAGATGTCGAGCGGGAACTGATGCAGGTAGCTGAGTGAGGAGTAGCCCGTTCCGAAGTCGTCGATCGCGATCTTCACTCCCAGAGCCTGTAGCTGCCGGAGCGTCTCCTGACCCGTCGCGGCGTCTTCCATAAGGCTGGTTTCGGTGATCT
>JAXDJL010000023.1:0-3609 GCA_034665685.1 Actinomycetota bacterium
TGGCCGAGTCCTGCAGGGGCTGTATCGGAACCCCGATCCATTGCAGGAACACGCCGACAGACATGAGGACAACGAAGGAGACGAGCCCACACACGACCTTGACGCGGTCCTCGTACGCGCCGAAGGAATCAACCAAGGCGAGGATGGTCCCGCTCGCGAGGATCTGGATGCCCAGCAGCAGCGCGAAGTGCTTGAGATCGAGCGAGCTGATCACTAGGACTCCGAGCGACGTCCAAGCGACGAGACCGATCGGCAACCACACCCACCTGCCCCCGCGCGGCATCCGGCGTTCACGGAACAGGCCGAACCCCCATCGACCCACCACGGCCAGCCACGTCACCAGCACGACGAGGGGCAGCATGTCGACGAGCCACCCGGCGATGCCCGCATACAGCGGCGCGACCATGGCGTAAGGCATCGGCAAGGCGAGGGCCATCGCGACGCCGGCGATGCTGAAGCACCACATCGCCGTCAGGCCCATGAATATCGAGGCGGTGATGGCTACGACGACCCACGCCACCAGTCCGACGACAAGGGCGGCGAGCGCCAAGGGCCATAGCCACGGGGCGGTTGATGTCACGAATGCGGGCCGGAGAATCGTCTGGAGAACGGGCCGCCGGGCGCGGTCAATCTGGGTCGTATCTTCCATGGGTGGGCCGTATCTTAGCCTCGGTTAGCTGCCCTCCCGGGAAACGGATTAACGTCTCGGGCCATGGGAACCGACGATCCGCTGCACGCCCCGCCCTTCTTCGTCGTGGGGTCCGCACGCTCGGGCACCACCCTCTTGCGGCTGATCTTGAACTCCCATCCGGAGGTCGCGGTGCCTCCCGAATCGAGGTTCATTACCGAGCTGTCCCCTCGCTCGGGTGAGGTGAACGTGGATGACTACCTGTCTGCCCTGGCGGGGCATCGTCGTTTCCAGTCCTGGCACACAGACATCGAGTCGGTGCGATCGCTCATCGGCCCCCACGAGAAAGTTCCCTACAGCACGGCGATCCAGCGGACCTACGAAGCTTTCGCCCGTCAGCACAACAAGACGCGCTGGGGCGACAAGACCCCGCGCTATGTGGAGAACATCCCTCAACTCGTAACGCTCTTCCCCGACGCACAGATCATCCATCTTGTGAGGGACGGCAGGAACGTGGCCCTCTCGTACGCGGAGACGGACTTCGGGCCCAAGACCATCGCGAAGGCCGCTCAGATCTGGAAGCACAGAGTCTCGCGCGGCATCGAGGACGGTCGCCCTCTGGGACCGACGCGTTACGCAGAGATCAAGTACGAGGATTTCGTCGCGGACACGGAGGGAGTGGTCAAAGACATCTGCAACTTCCTCGGCATCGATTTCGATGAGCGCATGTTCGACGAGGAGGAGAGGACCAAGGGCCTCAGCGATCGCGCCCAGAAGTACAACCCACACGTCACCGGCAGTTCCATCTCCAAGACGCGATCGTGGCAGGAGGACATGCCTCCAAGGCACATCGAGGTGTTCGAGGCGATCTCGGGAGACCTGCTCTCGGACCTCGGCTACGAGCGGAAGTTCCCTTCCCCCTCGGCCGGCGCCCGGCTGAAGGCGAAACTCGGCAGCGCGGGGCTGCCGATCGGGAGCCTGAAGGCCAAGTAGCTCCGTCGATGCACGGTTAGCACTTCACCTCGAGCAGGGTGGCGGTGGGGATCGCCAGCTCGAAGGCCGGGTCCGAGGCGTTCACGTCGCCGGATGCCGGCGCGTCCAGGTCCTCCATGGTTCTGCCGATCAACCAGCGCGCGACGGCATCGACCGAAACCTCCGACGTAAGGGCGGCTCGGTCGAGGAAGACCTGTCCATCCGATACGGCCTCGGTGATGGAGCCGAACTCCTCGTCGATCGCGGCCCCCACCGATCGCTCGTCGATCGCGGGGTGCTCCTCCACGCTCCGGCCCCTGTCGGCGGTCAGAACCAGGACCCATCGACGAGCACCGACCCGGCGGTCCAGCCACGTCGTCAGACGGCCGAGCTCGTCGTCATCGGTGCGAACGTTGTCGGTCAATGCCTCCAGCCGTCCTTCGGTCTCCGACAGTTCCACCCCCGGGTAGACAACCGTCAGGAGATCGGTTGCGGCATCGGCTCCGAAGCCCGTGCGATCGACGAGCCCTTTCACGCGGTCGGTCTGTGAATGAGCGACCGCTGTGGGGTCCAAGTTGCTGTCGGACGTGTGCATGAAGCCGCCGTTCACGCTAAAGGTTGTGTCCTGCGGAGTTGTGCCCAGGACGCCGGTCTTGGGTTGCTTCGTACCGGCACCGGCCGCACTCAGCCACCGCTCGCCAAGCGTCGGCACCAACAGCGACACCGCGGGGCCGGCGCGCCCGAAGGCCTCGACCACTGCGCCATCGTCGACTCGCACGAGTGATCCCGTCACTCCATGCTTCGCCGGGAACGATCCGGTCGCGATAGTGGAGGCGACCGTAGCTCGAGCCGGGAAGAGGGAACCGACGGTTGCGCGGGGATAGGAGACGCCCTCACGCGTCAGTCGCTCGAGTTGGGGCCAATCTCCTCGGGTCGCCTCCAGCAGCTCTGCCCCGATGCCATCCCACACAATGGTGAGCACCAGCCTGGGAGGGGGTCGCGTAAGAGCCGAGGACGTGAAACGAGCAACCTCCCCGAGGGCCCGGCCGCCTTCCGCCTGGAAGGATCCGCGCAGCAGCACTGCGATGGTCGGAGCTATGTCGGCGAGCGACGCATTCGTGGCGGCCTCCTGGGGCCTGATCGCGCCTCGCCCGCGGAAGACCAGTGGGATCCGCTGGACGTCGGGGCCCGCGCCGACGGTCGACTCTCTTTCGCTGTTCCGGAGCACGACCGGGTCGCGCGGGAGAAGAACGATGTCGCCCGACCGTTCGGTGGAAACCGAGCGCGCGGCGAGGTCGAGGGTCCCCGATGGGAGGGCACATGCCTGCTCTCGGTAGCTCGGCGGGTCCGGATCGTCCCGGAGAACCAACAGAGCCGCCGTTACGGCAAGGACGAGCACAAGTGCGCCACCGATCAGTACCGGCTTGCGTCGGATCGTCAACTTCTCCGGTCTTGGAGATCGCTCCATCTCGGACGAGCGATCTCGAACACTTCCGTCACGGCGCAGTACTCGGCCCCCCCGAGACGCGCGACGGGCTTCAGCTTCTCGGCACTGACCTTCCCATCCACCAGAACGTCGTCGTCGATGTAAGCCGAGACGACGTCACCGAACACCATGTGTCCGTTGCCCATGCTGACGATGTCCCTGACCCGGCATTCGAGTGCCACCTTGGCCGAGGCGACCCGCTCGGGTGCAACCTTCTCCGATGGCGCCCCCTCCACACCGGCCCAAACAAACTCGTCCTCCTCCGGTGGGAAATCGGCCGAGGTGATGTTCATCTGTTCGACCAGCTCGAGGCTCACGATGTTGATCACGAACTCCCGGGTCGCGCGAACGTTGGTGAGCGTGTCCTTGACGCCGGTCGACGTGAAATGAACGATCGGCGGCGCGCTGGATATCGCATTGAAGTAGCTGTGGGGGGCGAGGTTCCGAACGCCCGTGGCGCTCAAGGACGACACCCACGCGATCGGACGAGGCACGACGATGCTGGTCAGTAGCCGATAGGGAG
>JAXDJL010000024.1:0-5127 GCA_034665685.1 Actinomycetota bacterium
TAGAGGGCGACGCCCTGTTCAGGTCGTACGTGGAGGATGCGCTCGACTCCGTGCCGCCGGAGCTCGCCGCGCAGATGCAGAACGTAGAGGTCGTCATCGAGGACGAGCCTCCGGCCGAATACGTGTCGCGGCTCCCGCGCGGCCATACCCTCCTCGGCCATTATCACGGCGTTCCCCTGACCGGCCGGGGTATGTACGACCACGCGCTGCCGGACAAGATCTCGATCTACCGGGGGCCGATCGAGCGGATGGCGCGCACGCCGCAGAGGATCAAGGACCAGGTGCGGCGGACCGTTATCCACGAGATCGCACATCACTTCGGGATCGGCGAAGAGAGGTTGCACGAGTTGGGTTGGGGCTGACTTGCTCGTGAAACGGATCGCTGCGTTGGTGTTGGTGGCGGCTCTCGTGGGCGGTGCGGCGCCGGTGGGGGCCGAGGAGGAGTGGCACCCTCGTCTGGGGGCCGCCCGCAGTTACGCCGACTCGCGTGCGGGATCCGTGACCTTCGCGGTGATCGGGCCGCGAGGCCGGTTGTACCAGCACGACGGTCGCACCTCCGTTCCTTCCGCGAGCGTGGTGAAGGCGATGTTGCTCGTCACCTATCTGCGTATGGGGTCCGTGCGAGACAGACGGCTAACGGACGACGATCGCGATCTGCTGCGCCCCATGATCCGCTGGTCGGACAACGACGCCGCCACGCGCGTCGCCGACACGGTGGGGGAGCGGCGGATCGAAAGGCTGGCCAACGACGCCGGCATGAAAGCGTTCAGTTGGACGCGACCCTGGGGTCTAAGCCAGATCAACGCCGTCGAGCAAGCGCGCTTCTTCTTCAAACTCGAGCGCTACATCCCCGCGCGGCACGAGGCTTACGCGCGCTACCTTCTGTCGCACATCGTTCCATCGCAGAGGTGGGGCATTGCCTCCTTGAACCATCCGAACTGGACGTTCTTCTTCAAGGGGGGATGGGGCTCGGGAACGGGTTGGGTCAATCATCAGGTGGGATTCTTCGAGCGAGACGGCCGGCGCATCGCGATCGCCGTAACGACGCGGGACAGTCCCAGTCATGACTACGCGAGTCAGACGCTAAGGGGAGTGGGACGGAGGTTGCTCGGCGAGATGCCGGACCCTCAGTAGAGAGAGGTGCAAGGACGCTTGCTGGGAACTTTCAGAGGCGCTGCTGCCATCTTTAGAGAGACGGGCCGGGCGATCGACGCTCTGTCATCACGCTTCGGAACCACATCCTCGTTCCTAGCAAGCTTTAGGTTAGCCACTGGTTTCAACCAGCAAGCGCCCTCGCTTGGTTACCTCACGTTACTCATGACGGCTTCTTCGGTCGATACGCATCTCTACTTAACTTTCTCCGGCTAGATTCTCCGGGTGAGATATCTGAAGGTCGTCCTGGTCCTCGTCTTCCTCGCCGTGGTTGGTGTGGGCGCGGTCGCGGGATTCGCACTGGCGGAGGGAGGAACGACCGACGCAACCAAGTGGGAGTGGGCGCGCGGGATCTTCCTCAAGGAGCGCAGTCCGGGTGCGATCGGCAAGCCCGGCGCGGATGCAGATCTGAGGCTGACCGTCACGGACTTCTCCTGCACCCCACGAGGAGTGAGCGAGACGTGCATCGCCAAGGTCGATGTTCGGAGCGCGTCGGAGGACGAGACGGAGCTGAAGGCCGATCTGCAGTACCTGCATCTGGACGACATCGTCGTGGCCGCGACCGAGGTAACTCCATCCGAGAAGGTCGCCTCCGGCGATCAGGAGAAAGAGATCGTGTGGCGGGAGGTGCCCAGCGGCGGCGTCCGGCAGATAGAGCTGCACGAAGGCTTGCTGTCGGGAGGCATCCTGATCAAGCTGCGATCCGAATAGGAGTGACGTTCGGGGTCGCGCCGTCTAGTCCGTTCCGTCCTCTATCTCTCGCACGCGCTTACGACCTGCGTCCCCGCACAAACGATCTAACTCGACCCCGCCCTCCGCGAGCCGCCGGCGCACGCGCCTCTGGAGGCCCCCATTCTCGATGCGCCGGTAGAGGTTGGTACCTGGGCAGTCCGTCTGTGCGTAGTCGCGATGACCGTGGATGGTGCGAGGAGGGGCTCCGAAACGAGCGGAGGCCCAGGCAAGCACGTCGGACAGGGCTGCCAGCTGTCTGACCGAGATGTCCTGTTCGCTCATGTGCCCTTCGCACATCACGAGGAAGTGCCCGGTCGTGTCGTAACTGGTGCGGGTATCGCCGCGCGCCCAGGCCGGCCGGCCCTTGTAAACGTTCCCGTGCCGGTCGATGAGGACGTGGTAGGCGATGTCGGGCCAGCCCAGCGACATGTGGTCCCTCTGGTAGGAGCGGAAGCGCGCCGGGGCATCTCGGTTGTCGGTGAGCTTGAGGCCGCTGTGATGGACGGTCAGCCGCTGGATCGTGTGCCGGTGGAGGCCGTCCCCGGGGGGTGCGCCGCCCCAGGCCTCCTTGCACAGGATCCGCTTGCGTCGGTCCGCCGCGAGCCGCGCCTCGAGGGTGCGGGGAAGAGCATCCCGGAGGAGAAGGGTGGTCCCCAGGAGCCCTCCTGCGAGGGAGGAAGCCCGTCCGAGGAAGCCTCGGCGGGACAGCCCGGGCGCCTCGCCGTGACCGCATCCGTCGCACATCGCCGGGCCCTCCTCCAATACATTCCCTTATTTACACAGGGGAAAAGTAGCTTATAGTCTTCGACCATGCACGTACGTCTCGAGGCGGAGGCTCCGGAGGAGCCAGCCGCCGCAGCCGCAGAGGAGGCTCCGGGCGCCTTGGGGATCCACCACGAGGGGTTCGCGTCCCCCGAGATCCACTACGACGAGCTCGAGTCGGCGGACCCGGGCCAGATCCTCGCGTGGGCCACGGCCACGATCCCCGAGCTCGCGATCGCCACGTCGTTCCAATCGGCCGGCATGGTGCTGCTCCACCTGCTGCGCGGGATGCGGCCCGACCTCCCCGTCCTCTTCCTCGACACCGGCTTCCACTTCCAGGAGACCCTCGACTTCGCCGCCGAGGTTACCGAGCGCTGGGACCTTCGACTCGTAAGCCTGCGGGGCGAGCATGGAAGCGCCGAGGGACAGGCTGCCATCCACGGCCCCGAGCTCTACAAGCGTGACCCGGACCAGTGCTGCTTCATCAATAAGGTCGAGCCACTGCAACGAGCTCTCGAGAACTACGACGGCTGGATCTCGGGGATCCGGCGCGACCAGTCTCCATTGCGCGCCCGCACTCCGATCGTGGAGGCGCAGATGCTTCCGTCCGGCAATGAGATCCTGAAGATCCATCCGCTCGCCAACTGGAGCAAGAACGACGTCGCGGCCTACGTCGCCGAGCACGAGATCCCGACGCACCCCCTCCTCGAGAAGGGCTTCGCGTCGATCGGCTGCTGGCCGTGCACGCGCGCTGTGCGGCCGGGCGAGGACGAGCGCTCCGGGCGATGGGACGGCCTCGACAAGTCGGAGTGCGGCATCCACGCTTTCGGCAAGGCTCATGGCCCCAAGGAGACTGAAGCGGAGCAATGAGCCAAGTGAAGTCAAGCCGCGGAGGCGGCCAGTGGGCGCTCGGGTACTCGACGCCGCTGAGCAAGCCTGAACAGGTAAAGAACGACGACGATGGGCTCAACGTCCGCGCCCGGATCATCGACACCTACTCGAAACAGGGTTTCCGCTCGATCTGGCCCGACGATCTGAGGAACCGGTTCCGGTGGTGGGGCCTGTACACGCAACGGCGTCCCGGTATCTCGGGAGGGAAGACCGCGGTCGTCGAACCGCACGAGCTCGAGGACGAGTTCTTCATGTTGCGCATCCGCATCGCGGGCGGAAGGCTCACGAGCCAACAGCTGAAAACGATCGGCGACATCTCGATCCGTTTCGGCCGTGACATCGCCGACGTGACCGATCGTCAGAACGTCCAGCTCCACTGGATCCGCATCGAGGACGTGCCGCGCATCTGGGAGATGATCGAAGAGGTTGGTCTAACCACGTGCGAGGCATGCGGCGACACCCCGAGGAACATGCTCGGATGCCCTCTCGCCGGGGTCGACAAAGACGAGGTGATGGATGCGACGCCTCTGATGTACGACCTGCATCGCAGGTTCGTCGGCGATCCAGCGTTCTCGAACCTGCCTCGGAAGTACAAGACGTCGATCTCGGGTTGCGCGCAGCAATGTGCCCAACACGAGATAAACGACATCTCCTACGTGGGGACGCGCGATGCTGACGGCAACCCAGGTTTCGATCTGTGGGTGGGCGGTGGACTCGGCCCCAATCCGAAGTTCGCGCAGCGGCTCGGAGTTTTCGTCGAGCCCGACCGCGTCCCAGAGGTGTGGGCCGGCGTGACGTCGTTGTTCCGCGATTACGGATACCGGAAAGCGCGCAACTACGCGCGACTGAAGTTCCTGGTCGCGGACTGGGGGCCGGAGCGGGTGCGCGAGGTGCTGGAGAAAGAGTTCCTCAAGAGCCCGTTACCGGACGGTGATCCGGCGCCGACGTCGACGTCGGCTCAGCGCGACCACGTCGGCGTCCATGAACAGAAAGATGGTCGCAACTACGTGGGGTTCGCACCGCGGGCGGGGCGCATCTCGGGACACCAGTTGCGCGTGGTGGCCGAATTGGCCGAACGGTTCGGATCGGGAAGAGTGTCGGCGACGTCGCAACAGAAGATGGTGATCCTGGACGTCGAGCAGAACGTGACCGATCAGGTCGTGCACGAGCTCGACCGGCTCGACCTCTCCGCCAATCCGAAGTCGTTCCGTCGCTCCACGATGGCGTGCACGGGTATCGAGTTCTGCAAGCTGGCGATAGTCGAGACGAAGCAGCGCGCCGACTGGCTCTATCGCGAGCTCGACGAACGCCTGCCCGAGATGGACGAGCCGATACGGATCAACGTGAACGGGTGCCCGAACTCCTGCACCCGCTTCCAGATCGCGGACATCGGGCTCATGGGCGCCTTGGTTACGAAGCCCGACGGCACGAAGGTCGATGGGTTCACCGTCAGCCTCGGTGGGCATCTCGGCGAAGACCACACCTTGGGCCGCAAGGTGCGCGGCCTGAAGGTGCCCGCCTTCGAGGTGGCCGATTACGTCGAGGGCTTGATCCGTCGTTACCTGGCGACGAAGACCGAGGGCGAGCGCT
>JAXDJL010000025.1:0-6665 GCA_034665685.1 Actinomycetota bacterium
GCCGGTGTCGGTCGGGTGCCAGTAGGCCACCTCCGGCTCCCCCAACCTCCAGCACAACCAAGCATCCTGGCCCTCGATCGTGGCCGGGAAGTCGATCAATCCCTGTGAGATGTCCCGCACCTCGAGCTCCCACTCCTGCAGACGCTCGACGAGCTCCCCGACACGGGCGAGTGTCCGGGACCAATCGTCCCGCTCGTGCGAGCCGCCGTTGGATGCGGCTGCCGTCGAAACGGCATGGCGGATGCGGGCGGCCTCCTCGAACTTCTCCCTCAGTTCGACCATCGTCGGCGCGAGATAGGGAAGAAGCTGGTTCGCTTCCGCCGGCGTGTACTTCTTCTCGCCCATCAGGCCCCCATCAATTGCAAGAAGCGTTGGCCGGCCGCGTCGTTGCGGCTCCGGGCTTCCTGGATGACCGCGTCTCGATCGAACGCGACGCGGCGATGACGGAGAACGAAATCCGTTCCCTCGCGGTCGATGAGCAGATAAGAGGCGGTCTCTCCGTCCATCGGAAGTCCAACCGAGCCCGTATTGCACACGAGCGTTGCATCCGTGAGCCGTCGTGTGAAAGCAACGTGCACGTGTCCGTACACCACGAGTGCTGCGTGCCCCTCATACGCGGTGAACTCGGCCGGAGGTGCGTCGGGGGCCGGACCGCTGAAGGGCGACTCCGGCGTTCCGTGCACCATGAGGATGGAACCCGGCCCCGAATGGCCCAGCGGCAGGTTCAGCAACCAGCGCGCATCGTCCTCGGAGATCGCATGCGCGGCCGCGATCGCTTCGTACGTGCGCCGCTCTTGTTCGTCGCTGATCGTCTGTGGATCGCCGGTGACCCACACGTCGGCATTGCCCTTAACGGTGATCCACCCGGAGGAACGAACACGCTCGATGCAGGCCGAGGCCCACGGCCCGGTCCAGGCAAGATCGCCCGTGCACCACACCTCGTCGGGGGCGGCCTTCTGGATGTCTCCCATCACGGCGTCGAGGGCCGGCAGGTTGCCGTGTATATCGCCCAGGATCGCTATCCGCATCGTGCTCCTAACCTTTGAGGGCCGACTCTCATAACATCTCAACGATGCGAGTGTTACCCCGCGAGACGCCATGTCAACGCTAGCCGAACGCATACGTGAGGTTTCCAACCTTTCCGAACGAGAGGCGGAGCATCTCCGCTCGCTCTGCTCGGCATGGCAGGTGCTGGCGGACCTTTCCTTCTCGGACCTTCTTCTCTACGTACCAACGCGCGAGGCCGATATCTACGAGATCTGCGCGCAACTCCGCCCGTTCACGTCGCAGACCCTTTATCCGAACGACATGGTTCGCACGAGGTTGTCTCAACCGGAGCAGCCCGCCGTGGAGCGGGCGTACCGAGAGGGCCGCGTCTGGTCGCAGAACGAGCCGGTGTTGGTCGACGGGATACCGATCCGGATGGATGCGGTGCCGGTTCGGTTTGAAGGCAAGGTGATCGCAGTTGTAACCAAGGAAGGCAGCCCTGCCACCTCGCGGCGCCCCGGCCGGCTCGAGCAGGTGTACTTGAATGCGGCCGATCACGTCTCGAACATGATCTGCGAGGGCGTCTTTCCTTATTCGGGCCCGATCCGTGGAGAGTGGCCCCGCGTCGGCGACGGCCTCTACGTTCTAGATGGAGAGGGGCGCATCAACTGGGCATCGCCCAACGCGCTCTCGGCTCTCCGACGACTCGGCATCAAACAGAACGTTCTCGGCCGGTCGCTCGACGAGCTCGGTCTGGGTGAGACGCCGGTGAAAGATGCGATCGCCTCCCTGCAATTGCGCGACGGCGAACTCGAGCGCGGCAACAACCACGTGATGCTGCGCGTCATGCCTCTCGTGGAGGGCAACAGGATCGCCGGGCTCCTCGCACTCGCGCGCGATGTCAGCGAACTGCGCGAGAAGGAACGAGTCATCTCGGTCAAGGACGCGACGATCCGCGAGATCCACCATCGTGTGAAGAACAACCTGCAGACGATCGCGTCGCTCCTACGTTTGCAAGGGCGCCGGCTCCAATCCGAAGAAGCCAAGGCCGCTCTGCAAGAGAGCGTGCTTCGCATCGGTTCCATCGCTCTGGTTCACGAAACCCTGTCGGAGGACACCTCGGATGTTGCGGACTTCGGAGATGTTGCCCGGAAAGTCGCGCAGATGGTCTCGGACGTGCTCGTCCTCCCCGAGCGAAGTATCGAGGTGAAGGTCGCCGGCCGAACCGGCCCCCTCGGCGCGGACATCTCAACTCCTCTGGCGGTCACCCTTGCCGAGCTGCTGCAGAACGCCATCGAGCACGCTTTCCCCGAGGGTCGCTCGGGCACGGTCGGCGTCGACGTCAGCTCCGATGAGCGGGAGGTTCTGCTGATCGTGTGGGACGACGGGGTAGGGATGTCGTCGGAACCCCTCGAGGGGGCGCGATTGGGTCTCCAGATCCTGAGGTCTCTAGTGGAGGAGCTGGGGGGCCGGATCGAGATCTCGGCGAACGGCGGAACCCGGGTGGAGGTGAAGGTCCCGATCGGGGGGACGCACGTGCGGGGTTAGTTGCTCGGGCTCGGCGTTTTCGTCGGGGTCCCAGATGGATCCGTGCCGGAAGGCGTGATCCGCGGCGAAACGACAACGGTCGGCGACGCAACATCCGTTGGGGAGGGGAGCGGGCAGACCTCGCGCGGGGCGAGTTGTTTGAGCATCGTCTTCGGTTCTCCGGGACACCAGTCGGCCGCGAGCAAGCCCGTTACCGGGTCGATCTCGACGGTGATGACGTCCTCTTCGGGAAGTTCGAACGCCCGCGGACGGGTGCCGGCTAAAGCAGTCCTCATGAACGCCCGCCAGATCAGCGCCGGGTAGGTACCGCCCCACACCCGGGTTCCGTGGACCGAAGTCATGGGGATCCGGCCCTGGGGGTAGCCAACCCATACGGCCGCCACCAGGTCGGGTGTGTAACCGACGAACCACGCGTCCGCGTGATCGTCGGTGGTTCCCGTCTTGCCTGCTGCCGGCCGGCCGATCCGTGCAGCAGTACCGGTGCCGCGGCCGATGACGTCCTGCAGCACGTTCGTCAGGAGGAATGCGTTCCCCGGCTCGATCACGGCGGCCGTCGTTTCTTGATCGGGCTCGTAGATCGCCCCGGCGGCCGAGCGGATCCGTTTGATGGTCGTCGGTTCGATCGCCGTCCCGTAATTGGCGAGCGTCGCGTACGCGGTCGCCATGTCGAGGACGCTCACCTCGCTGGACCCGAGGGCTATCGACGGGTAGACGGGCAACCGCGCGCGGACCCCCATCAGTTCGGCCTGTTTGGCGATCGCTGCCGGGCCCAGCTGCAACGAGAGCCGCGCGAACACGCCGTTCACCGATCGCACCAAAGCTTCGTTCAGCGGAAGGAAGCCGCTCGAAGTGCCTTCAGAGTTCGCGACGGTCCACGTGCTGCCATCGTCCAGATGGAAAGAGCCGGGGGACGCGTCGTAGCGCGCGTCGAGTGAGATGCCTGCTTCCATGGCTGCGGCTGCCGCGATCGGCTTGAACGACGATCCGGGCTGTCGTCCCGACCCACCCCCAGCCTTCCCCAGCGCGAGGTTGACCTGGGATAAGTCCCAGTCGCGGCCCCCGACCATCGCGCGCACCTCACCTGTGTCCGGCTCGATCGCCACGATCGCAGCCTCTGGATCGTCGGGCGAGGGTAGATAGGCGCGCACCGCACCCTCTGCTGCTGCCTGCATATCGCGGTCGAGCGTCGTGGTGATCCGAAGTCCGCCTTTCCACAGGGCGCCGGCTCGCTCGATGTCGGTCTGGCCGAAGCGGCGGTCGTTGAGGATCTCGCGCTTCACGGCTTCCACGAAGTAGGGCTGCCGCGTCTGGAGCTGAGGAGGTTGCAAAGTGAGACCGAGCTTTGAATCCTTCGCCCGTTCCGCTTCGGGTTCGGTGATCATCTCCAGTTGCACCATGCGATCAAGTACGTAGCTACGTCGCTGTCGCGCCAACCGTGGATGGTCGCGCGGGTCGTAACGACTCGGAGCTTTGATAGCTCCGGCAAGGAGCGCCGCTTCGGTAAGTGACAGGGTTCCTGCCCCGTGGCCGAAGTACGTCTCGGCCGCCGCTTTCACGCCGTAAGCGCCTTGCCCGAGATACACGGTGTTCAAGTAGCGCTCGAGGATCTCATCCTTGGAGAAACGTCGCTCGACCTCGATCGCGAGACGAAGCTCTTTGGCCTTCCGCTCGAGCGTTCGAGGAGCTTCGCCCCCTGGGTGCGCGATGTAGGTGTTCTTCACGAACTGCTGAGTGATCGTGCTGCCGCCCTGTAGGACCTCGCCCTTGCTTATGTCGATGATCGCAGCGCGTGCGATCGAACGCAGGTCGTAGCCCGGGTGCTCGTAGAAGCGAGCGTCTTCGGCCGCTAAGACGGCGTTCTTCAAGACTTCCGGCAGCGTCTCCAGGGGAACGAGAGCGCGGTTCTGGCGATACAACCGGGCGAGGAACGTTCCGTCGGCCGCGGTGATCGTCGTTCTGAGAGGAAGCTGTTGCTCCGACGAGAGATCGATCGGCGCAAGCGAGCAGGCCGAAGCCGCCATCGATACGGCGGCGGCGACTGCCCGCAGTTTCATCATTCTTCTAAGGCTTCCCTCAATTGCGCCAGCGTCCGGTTGAGGAGTCGAGACACGTGCATCTGCGAGATCCCCAGACGATCTGCGATCTCGGATTGAGTCTGACCCTTGAAGAACCGCAGATAGAGGATCTGCTGCTCGCGTTCGGGGAGTTTCTGCATCTCGGGCGCCAGCGAAGCTCGGTATTCGAGGTTCTCGAGATGTTCGTCCTCGGCCCCTAACTGGTCGGCAAAGGAGGTTGACCCGCCATCTCCGGAATCGATCGGGGCGTCGATCGACGTGAAGTTATAGGCCTGGGCGATCTCTAGTCCCTCCAGGACCTCTTCCTCCGAGGCGCCGGCGGCTTCCGCGATCTCGCCGACGGTCGGGGACCGTCCCAGCTCCTGTCCGAGGTGACTCACGACCTTGGTCAGCTGGAGGTGCAGCTCCTGTAGGCGCCGGGGCACGCGCACGGCCCAGCCCTTGTCCCGGAAGTGTCGCTTCAACTCTCCGACGATCGTCGGCGTCGCGTAAGTTGAGAACTCGACCTCGCGTTCGAGATCGAACCGGTCGATCGCCTTCAACAGACCGATCGTGCCGACCTGCACCAGGTCTTCGAGGGGTTCGCCCCGATTGCGGAAACGCCGCGCCAGGAACTCGACGAGGCCGATGTGTTGGTCGACCAGCTTGGAGCGATATTGAAGACGCTCTTCCTCGTCGGCCGCGCCCGTGTACAAGCGGAACAGGGCTCGAACCTCGTCCTTGGTAAGCGTGGCCCTGTCGGTGCTCATTATTTCCGTGTCTTGACCAGACTGAAGGCGGGCGACCCATCGGGTTGAGCCAGGGATGCACTGTCGGTGACGGTTGCCAGGATCATCTGCGACAACTCGGTGAGGTCGGTTCGAACCTTCTGGCCGGGGGCGAAATCGCCCACGCCTTTGATCTCCAGGCGGTCGTCGGCGATGGTGAAGTCGATCCGGAGGTTGCCCTCGCGTCCTTGCGACCCCGTCAGGTATGCACAAAGTTCGTCGACCGCGATCTTCAGGTCCTCGATCTCGTCGAGCGTGAACTTGAGGCGTGACGCGAGGCCGGCGGCGACGAGACGGACGACCTGGATGTAGGCAGGGGACGCGGGGACGGTGATCGAGACGGTTTCCATGAGAGGTTCTTCGGCGCCCCGCTAGCCGGCCGAGGCTTTGCGTTTGGTCGTTTTCTTCTTAGCGCTCGCAGCGGGTCGTCGTTTCTTCGCTTCCTCGACCGAGGCTTTCAGTGCCTCCATGAGGTCGACGACCTTGGTCGGCTCTTCTTCCGCCGTCGCGGCCACGGTGATCTCTTCGCCTTCGATCTTCTTGTTGACGAGCTCTTCCAGGGCTTCCCGATATTCGTCCCGGAATTCGTCGGGCTTGAAGTCATCCGCAAGTTGCTGCACGAGTTGCCGAGCCATCTTCACTTCGGCGTCGCGCACCGTCACGTTCTTGTCGAGCTCCTCGAATTCGGGCTCGCGTATCTCGTCGGGCCAGTGCATCGTTTCGAGCACGAACACGGGCTTGCCGTCACGTTCCATTATCCGAACGGTCGCGAGATGCTCCTTCTCGCGCAACGCGACCTTTGCGATCCCGACTTGCTTCTCGGCTTCGAGCGCTTCTTGCAGGAGTTTGTAAGCCTTCAGTCCGGAGGGCTCGGGAGCGACGTAATAGGTCTTGTTAAAGTAGATCGGGTCGATCGACTCGAGCGGAACGAACGACACGACGTCGATCGCCCGCACCGTGTCGAGGTCGACGGCCGCCATCTCCTCGTCGGTGAACTGGACGTAGTGGTCCTTGGAGTACTCGTATCCCTTGGTGATGTCCTCCCAGGAAACCTCTTTGCCGCACTTGGAGCAGGTCCGCTGGTACTTGATCCGGCCCCCGTCCTCGTCGTGGAGCAGGTGGAATTTGAGGCCCTTCTCCGAGACGGCGGAGTAGAGCCGGACGGGGATGCTGATCAGCCCGAAAGTGATGGCGCCCTTCCACAAAGCCCTCATAGAGCCGCATTCTACGGGGGGCGCGGGGGGCTAGTAGCGAGCGCTTGCGCGAGCGGACCCCCCGGAAGGAGGGG
>JAXDJL010000026.1:0-4400 GCA_034665685.1 Actinomycetota bacterium
GGGGGCCGCGACAAGAGCCGTGAAGGCGAGAGCCGCGACGACGCCGACCACCCGCTTGATGCGATGCGGCTTGACCGCCGTCGTTTGCACCTTCCTAAACAACAGAGTGAGTGATTGTCGCGATATAGACTCCTGCGCTTGCGCCACCGGGAATGGTCACGGTAATCGTTGGGTTCCACGTCGCGGAGTTATCCCCGGTGATCCCAGTAGCCGTCACAGCAGGAGATACGCCCGTGAGGTTTCCCGGATCGTTCGCCGTGTAAGTCGCTGTGCCGGTTTTGGTGATCGTTCCGGCCTGGTAACCAACCGCGCTGGCGGCTATGGCAGTCCCTGCCGGGGTCGGCACGAAGGAGGTCGAGATAACGCTTGCCACCCAACCCGAACCAGCAGCGGCGCTACGCGCGTCCTGCACCTGCACCACACCAAGCGCATGGCTGATCGTTCCGCCGTTGACTGAGTTGCCGCGGGTTCCAAGGCTCCCGGCGTCGGCCGGCACAGTGATCGACAGGAATCCGCCCGTTACGGTCACCGTTGCAGGTGTTGCTCCGGTCGTATCCGCCAGAGCGGGCACGGCAATGCCAAGCGCGACGATCCCAGCGGCAATGGTAATCAGGAAGCTGCGTCTCTTGAATGGTGTCCTGCGTGGCGTGTCCATTGGGGTCTCCTCATCGTTAGCCCGGCGGCCTTCGGCCCGGTGCTCTCTCCTCTATGGTTGTCGACGTCGCGCCACGACAAGTGGACGTCAAATAACTCTGGGCACCGTGTACCTTTTGGTCCCCTCTGAGAGAGGTGCTGACTACGCGGGAGTAGTCATGTGTCCTCTGCCGGTCTTACGAGATCAGGCTGAGCGCCAAGCCCGGGCGAGGACCACTACCACTCCGCCACCGGACGCACCTCGATCGCTCCACCCATTCGGGCGGCCGGGATCCGCGCGGCCAGTTCAATCGCAGCATCGAGGTCATCCGCCTCGAACAACAGGTAGCCACCGATCGCTTCTTTGACCTCGGCGAAGGGGCCGTCGGTGATCAGCGTCTGGCCGTCCTGCACCCGCACGGTGGTTGCCGTCTCGGGCGGCTGGAGGCCAACGCCGGGACTGACACCGGGCGTTTCGTTGATCCCTTTGTACGCCTCGTAGACCTCTTTCTTCTCGTCCTGCGAAAGGCTTTCCCACTCGTCAGACGGTGGTGTCGGAGTAGTGCCTTGATGGATCAGCAGCATGTACTTCATGCTTCCTCCTCTGGTAACTGGTCGCCTATACGACGAACGGCGACCGAGGAAATCGACAGCCCGAGGAAAGATCGTCGGATCTAATGCCTCAGTCCCCCGTCGCTCCGTCGATCTGCTCTCGCAGGATGTCTGCATGCCCCGCGTGCCGAGCCGTCTCCTCGATCATGTGCACGTAGATCCACCGGAGCGAGACCTTGCCGAGGACCGGATGCGGAACGACCTCATCCAGCTCGAACTTGGCCGCAGTCTGCCGGGACAGAGCACACTGTTCGTCGTACAGGGTGATGAGCGTTTCCACCGTTTCGTCAGGCCCTACGCGGAAGTCACCTTCCGGGTCATCGATCCACTTCAGCAGCGCAGGTAGATCCTCCAGAGGGATCCGAGCGAGGCGATTCTGGAACCAGCTCAACTCCACCCGGCAGAGATGCTTGATCAGGCCGGCGAGGGTCGTCTCCGACGGCACGAGCCGACGACGCGCATCCTCTTCCGAGAGGCCACGGACCTTGGCCTTGACCGCCTCACGGTAGAAGTCGAGAAACGCCTCGAGCGTCGTTCGCTCGTCAGCTACCGCGGCGACCGCCCCGGTATCGAAGATATCTGGCATGTGCCGACGCTAGCAGCGAAAGGTCATGATGTATGTCGGTAGGCTGGATCTACCAAAAGGGAAAGGAGCAGGGGTGAATCACGCGGAAGCCTACGAACGCGTCTACCGCCGGGTCCTGCCTCTTCTGAACGCGAATACGGCGGGCGCGGAAGTTCCGACCTGTCCGGGATGGACCGTCAAGGACGTCGTGGCGCACCTCGCGGGTCTCTTCACGGCCTACCGATCCGGCGACCCGAAAGAGGCCTTCTCTCCGGACTGGGGAGATCGAGAGGTGAATGCGAGACGGGATCACTCTCTCGATGAGGACATCGCCGAGTGGGGCCGGCTTCTGAAGGACCCAGGGGACCTCTTCGAGTCCCATCTCGCTCCGGTGGCGGTGTCCGACGTCCTTGCTCACGAACAAGACATACGGACCGCGCTGCAAGAACCGGGAGCAAGAGACGACGAGAACATCGTTCCGGCCGTCGAGATGGGCCTCGCGTTCGTCGAAAAGAAAGCGGAAGCTGCAGGATTGCCGGCCCTCAAGGTCATCACCGGCGAGATCGACAGGCAGGTCGGTGAGGGCGACCCCGTTGCGACGCTGCGCACCTCTTCTTATGAGCTGTTCAGAGCACTTCACGGCCGGCGCACGATCGAGCAGGTGCGGGCTATGGAATGGGACGGGGATCCGGGTCCATGGATGTCCGTCTTCTTTCTCTTCGGCCCCCCCACCGAACGAGCGGTCGAGGAGTAACAAGCCCTTCGAAAGAGGATGGCGATGCGCGGGTTCACCAGGGCCAGTCACAGAGAAGTGCACTCGGGGAACCGCGCCGCCTGGTTGCGGGCAGCGGTGCTGGGCGCCGACGATGGGATCGTTTCAACGGCCAGTCTCATGCTCGGCGTGGCCGCCGCGGGTGCGTCCCACACCGCCGTCGTAACCGCGGGCCTAGCGGGACTTGTCGCCGGTGCCATGTCGATGGCGGCCGGCGAATACGTATCTGTTTCCTCACAGAGAGATTCCGAACGCGCGGATCTGAGGATAGAGAAGCGCGAGCTGGCCGACGATGTCGAAGGCGAACGAGCCGAGCTCAAGCGCATCTATGAAGATCGAGGGCTCTCCTCGGAGCTCGCAGCCACCGTCGCCGGTCAGCTTATGGAGCGAGACGCTCTCGCGGCCCATGCTCGTGACGAACTCGGGCTCGACCCTCAGGCACTCGCGCGCCCGCTGCAGGCGGCGCTGGTATCAGCAGCTAGCTTCGCGGCTGGAGCGTCGCAGCCACTTCTATTCGAGATACTGGCACCCGCCGGCCTTCGCGTTCCCGCGATCCTCGCCGCCACTCTGCTGGCGTTGCTCTTATTGGGCTCGCTCGGCGCGTATCTTGGAGGCGCACCCATCTCCAAAGGGGCCATCCGAGTCTTGATCGGAGGTAGCGCGGCCATGGCCGTGACCTGGCTGATCGGAAGCCTCGCCGGAGCAGCCGGACTCTGACGGACCCAGCAGCGGCTGCTAGGTGTGGACCTCCGAGGAAACCACACGGGAGATCGCGTCAAGGAGCTCTTCGGGGGTGAACGGTTTCATGACGAGCTCGGTGTTGGTTGGAAGCTCACCCTCGTCTCGGATCGCACCGTCGGGGTACCCGGATATCAACACCGTGGGTACGTCGACCTGGCGTCTGAGCTCCAGTCCTGACATCCCCGGCATGACTACGTCGCTAACGAGCACGTCGAAGGACGTTTCTCCCAGCAGCGGTAGAGCCTCTATCCCATTGCTCGCCTCGACCACTTTATGACCTGCCGCTCGCAGGATGCGAGACGTGACCGCTCGTACCGAAGCCTCGTCCTCCACGACCAGCAGATCGAGAGCGGGCACGTCGCGCGCGATCTCGCTGGGAGGTTGATCGCTTGGTTCGACAGCGGCTTCATCACTCGTTACCGGCAGGAAGATCGCGAACCTCGTTCCAAGTCCCGCTTCAGACTCCATGTGGATCGCTCCTCCGGCCTGGCTCACGATCGCATAAACGGTTGCGAGGCCGAGCCCGGTCCCCTTTTCGTGGCCCTTAGTAGTGAAGAAGGGCTCGAAGATGCGATTACGGATCTCGTCGGGGACACCTATCCCGGTGTCGCTGACGCCAAGCATCACGTAGCGGCCCGCGTCGAGCCCCAGCGCCTCGGAAGCAGGGTCCAATGTGACGTTGGTGGTCGAGATCACCAGCTCACCTTGACCCGAGATCGCATCCTTCGCATTGACGGACAGGTTCATGAGTATCTGGCCGAGACGACTCGAATCCATGACGACGTTCAAGGACTCTGGATCCAACCGCAAGGACAGCTCGATGTTCTCGGGGATCAGTTGTCTCAGTAGAGGCTCGAGATCGATGACCGCATCGTTGATGCTGAGGACTTCGACTTTGGCGATGTCTTTTCGCGAGAAGGTGAGCAACTGCCGGGTTAAGGCGGCACCTCGCCTCCCGGCGCCCATGATCTCCTGAACGTCTCCGAGAGATGGATGGTCGGGGCCGAGCTCCTCAGCCACGAATCCGGCGTAATTGATCACGACGGCCAGCAGATTGTTGAAGTCGTGTGCTACTCC